>JAGXGU010000017.1 GCA_024636575.1 Altererythrobacter sp. | reverse complement strand
CGACTGTCCAGGGATCGATGATCCTGGCGTAACCTTCCACCACATCAACGCCCAGCTTTGTGTACCGCTCCACGCTGTCATGCGGCTCGATCTCGGCGATGATGTCGTGAACGCGCTGCATGATTTGTTTGAAACTGAACTTGGGATCGACTGCCGCCAATCCATACACATCGCCGCGGCGCATCTGATCCGCCAGCTTGGCGCTCTTGATCAGCGCCTTGCTCGGCACACATCCGTAATTGAGGCAGTCACCGCCCATTTTGGAGGCTTCGACCAGTGTCACCTTGGCTTTGACTGTTGCCGCGATATAGGATGATACCAGACCGGCCGCACCGGCGCCGATTACCACCAGATTGCGGTCATAGCTTTTGGGCCGGGTCCACCGTGCATAGACCCGGCGGCGTTTGATGGCGGCCATGATCCACTTTCCGAGCCAGGGGGTTAAGGCAAGCGCGGCAAAAGACGCCAGCAGGCCAGGCGAGGCAATGTCGCTCAGATCATCGATCCGGGCAATCTGCGTACCTGCGTTGACATAGACAATCGTGCCCAGCAGCATACCGACCTGGCTGACCCAGAAATAGGTGCGGGTCTTGATTGGCGTCAGCCCCATCAGCAGGTTGACCAGAAAGAACGGGAACACCGGCACCAGGCGGAGCGAGAACAGATAAAACGCACCATCGCGCTCTACACCTTCGTTCAGTGCCTTCAGGCGGCCGCCAAAGCGGGCCTGCACCCAATCCCTGAACAGGTAGCGGGAACCCAGAAAAGCCAGGGTCGCGCCGACTGTCGATGCAAAGGATACAATCACCGTGCCGAGCACGACACCGAAGATCGCCCCAGCCGCCAGGGTCAGTATTGCCGCGCCCGGGAATGATGCCGCGGTGGCGGCAACATACACCAGGAAAAAGATCGCAATGATGGTCAGCGGCTCTGCCTGATAGCGCGCATCGATTGCGTGCTGCTGGGCCTTGAGGTTTGCCAGCGTGAGGGTGTCAGCCACATCGAAATGGACGAATGCGAAAATTGCCAAAGCGGCAAGGACAAGAATGACAATTTTCTTCATGCGATACTTCCTGGAAAAAATCTGTCTCGGATCAATGTTTCGCCCTTCGCGCCTCCCGCCCGGGCGATGTCGCCCGCGGGAAATAATGCAGCGCTAGGGTTTCGCGTCCTCACTACCGGGATCGTGTGAGGCAAATGTTCGTACAGCCTTGCCAAGTTGCGGCAACTGTCGTTCGAAATTCGTGCAACCGCGGCACATGGTTACATGCAGCCGTAATTTCGCACGCTCGGACCGCGAGAGTTCCCGCTCAAGGCGCTGCGACAGCAGGAATGTGGCGTCATGACAATTCAGCAAGGATCGGCTCCACTTCCAAACCAGTTCCGTTCCAGGCACGCCCGCAAGCCGAGCCTCGCACGGTGAAGGATGACATGGACATTGGTGACTGACAGGCCCGTCTCGGCGCAGATTTCTGCAGGGCTGAGTTCGATGATTTCCCGCATCATGAAAACGCGGCCCTGCCGGGCCGGCAGGTAGCCAAGGCAAGCGTCGAATATGGCGAGAAACTGGCTGCTGTGCAGCGCCGCCTCTGGATCGCCCCAGCGGGTTGGCCGGGATTCGCCCCGCCAAATACCTCGATGGTTGAAAACTGCCGGATACCCGTCCGCCTCATTATCGCTCTCCACCTGCTCGGCAATCATCGAATGCCGCTGCCGCCGCCGCAACATATCGGCGATCTTGTTCTTGAGGATTGCAATGATCCAGGTCTTGAGTGCAGCTTGTGCGCGAAAACTAGGGCCATTTTTGAGTGCACCGACGAGCGCCTCCTGCACCGCGTCCTCGGCCTCGGCATCATTGCCCAGCTGGAGCCGGGCAAAGCGCAGCATTTCAGACCGGACCCGTTCCAGGAATTGATCATCGAAGGCAGGACTTTCCGCGGTGATGCCTTCCAATGCAGGGCTATTAACGGTTGAAACAAGCTGCCCCATTCAATCGCCAATGGATCTGCGGGCCTTTGCCGCACTGTAACTCGCGACCAGGAATGGAACCGCATAATTCATCAGAAAACGCGGCCAATCGGTGTCCCCGCCGTGCCAGATCGTGGCCCCCTGATTGATGATATTCAGGCACGTGCCCACCACAATCGCCACGCGCATTGCGCTTGCCGCCACTGGTCTTGAAATCATCAGGGTGAACAGATTTGCTTGCGGCATTCAATTCACCTCACCCGTTTCTGCAGCAATTGTGTGATGCCGCACGAAGCGCCGATCAATCCAGTCCTTTAGCCGCCACAACAAGCCCCCGACCATAGCGAATTTTCCCCATGAAAGGATTGCACGCCTGTCTCCGGTCGCCAGCAAATATAGCGTTCGGCGGCGCGGAATATATTGATGAAGCATCTGCCCGTTCAGCTTTGCCCGCAGATTGGCCGCCAGTACCGGCCCGGCACGGACGGCGTGAACGCCCGACCGCGCCACATGGCGATCCGTCCGCGTGACAATGTCGCCCGCTGCAAAAATATTATCATGCGAAATTGACCGGAGATCCCCGCCCACTTCGATAAAGCCCTGCTGGTCGAGAGCCAACCCGGACCCCTTCAGCCAGCGCGGCGCCGTGCTGCCGGTGGCGGCGATGACATAATCGGCGTGGATGGCCATTCCGGTCGAAAGCAAGACCGCATCTTCGGACCCGGTCGCTTCTCCAAAGAATATGTCTATGCGCCGCCTTGCCAATTCGGCGCGAACGCGGGCGATGGTCGCCTGGGAATGCCCGGAAAGAAAACCATCTTCCGCCGTCACGATCGAAACTTTGGGGTCCGCCGATATCCTGCGCAGGGCAAATTCCGCAGCCAGCGCAAGTTCGATGCCCGCAGCCCCGCCGCCGACGATGACCAGGCTGAACCCCTGCCGCCGCGCGGCATCTTCCAGAACCACCGGCCAGCGGGCGACGAAATCATTCATCGGCCTCACCGGCAACAGCCGCGCGCCCAGACCCGCCAGCGGCGAAATATCCACCTCCCCGCCGACCGCCAGAGACAGGAGATCGAAGGCCATGACACCGCCCGATGACAATGTCAGTTCCCTGCGGTTCGCATCCAGCCCATCCACGGTGTCGATCACCAATCTGACGCCTGCGCGTTTCGCCAGGGGCCGCAGATCGATCAGATGCTGCCCCGCCCCATAATGCCCGGCCATCCACCCGGGGATCATTCCCGAATAGGCAGTAAACGGGTCCGCAGTCACCAGCCATGCTTCCGCACCGCGCAAGGGCGCGCGGGCCCAGTCATCCAGCACCGCCAGATGGGCATGGCCGCCGCCCGCCAGAACGACACGCTGCACGGCCCTGGAATCGGTCGGTTCGCCGGGCATCAGATGCAGCCTGCGCCCGGCCGGGGCCATGGCTTCAATCGTCCGGCGTCCAGCGATCCCGCCGCCGCGCCTTCGTTCATCGCCCTAAGACCTGATCTTGGTTCGATTCCCACCGGATCATAGAGCGATGGGGCCGCCCGAACCCAAAAAATGGATGGCAACCGGTGCCGTGCATTCAGCATGGGCGGGGGCCGCGCATCCGGCAAGCCCGGCCGGTAGTGCCATTGCCAGTGCCGGACTTTTGAACCGTGTCATTCTTCACCAATCGGCTGCTCGCGCGGCAACAGCGCCTGACCCGTAAATTCGGGGAATTGAAGGAACCCGCTTACCAGCGGATCAGGGCCGGAACAATCGCCCTACCGGCAAAGGCACTTACGGCCACGGCCAGGCTGTGCCAGATACCGATATGGTAGATATCGTCAAACGGGCAGTGCAGGGAATAGGCGAAAATTCCCAGGCTTCCGGCTGCCAGGCCTGTCAGCAACCCGGCCTGTTCAGGTGAGGTCGGCGCGCCGCGCCGCAGCCAGAATGTCAGCGCCCCGCCAACAATCAGGCCAAGCAGGCCGCCATTCGTCAGGCAATTGATACCCTGGGTTGGCTGGGACTGGAAGAACGTGTTCCCTTGATTGACAAAGCCCATCACGGCCGCAGAAAGCGGGAGCAATGCAGCCATGGCAACAGCCCATGCCCAGCCGACATGCGTGCTTCCCACTTGCGGGCGGCTCATGCCAATCACCGTGAAGGACGCTGCGACGCCCAATATCAGGAACAGTCCGGTCGCCAACAGGAACACCGGATTGGGGTTTGCGGCGATCAGATCGGGTCTGACACCGAAAAATAGCGCCACGGCGCCAACAGTCAGCGCAGCACTGCCCGATGCGATCACAAGACCGCGCCTCAGTGTCATTGCCCGACTTGGCTGAAGATCCTCCACCAGACCGTCGATTAATGTTTGGATGTCGGTAGGCATGGTAATTACTCTTTCTCAATCATGGTCGCGAGTTTCTTCAATCCTCGGTGGATATTGACCTTGACCAGGGATTCACTCTGGCCGCAGGCATGTGATGCTTCGGAAATTGTCAGGCCCTTGATCTTGACCAGTTCGATGACGCGCGCCTGTGCCGGTGGCAAATAGGAAAACATCCGGTCCAGGCTAATCCTTGCAACGATCGCAGGTTCCGAATTTTCTGCGGCGAAGCTTTCTTCAAACTCAGTTTCATCAGCCCGGTAAACTTTGCGCAGTTGATCGACCCAGCGGTATCTTGCAATTGCCGCGAGCCAGGGCAGAAATGGCCTGGACGGATCGTAACTTGCAATTTTCTGATGGAGCGAAAGCAGAGTGTCCTGCACCAGATCATCAATCTGGTGCGGAACAATTCTACGCGCATAAAAACGCTTCAGCCATTTCTGGCATTCCGCAAGCAGAGTGGCATAGGCTTGACGATCCCCGCCCTGCGATAGCGTCATAAGGCGCGCCATCATGGCATCGTCTGCAATCATTGGCGGGTTCTTTTCGACGATGGGAAATCAACTGAAAAGAGCCCGCCACCCCGAACGATAAGCACCAGCGCAAGTGCGACCCACAGGGAATGCACCGACCACCAGGCGTCCGGGTAAACAAATATCTGGATGACCATGGTCATCCCAAGCAGTGCCGTTGCCGAAAGCCGCGTAAGCAGGCCGAGTACCAGCAGGATCGGAAATACATGCTCCGATACGGTCGCCATCACTGCAGAAAAATCAGACGGAAGCGGCACCCCTT
>JAGXGU010000145.1 GCA_024636575.1 Altererythrobacter sp. | reverse complement strand
CCGCATCGGCGCGCGCCCGCCGCTCAGCAGCTTCGGCATCTGGATGCTCGGCCCTGCACTCCTTAAATTCGGCACGGAAGAACAGAAGGTCCATTATCTGGGCGAGATCGCTCGCGGCGAAATTCGCTGGTGCCAAGGCTATTCCGAACCCGGTTCGGGCAGCGATCTGGTTTCGATGCAGACATTCGGCGAGGATATGGGCGATCACTGGATCGTCAACGGCCAGAAGATCTGGACATCTTATGCCGATGAAGCCGACTGGATTTTCTGCCTTGTCCGCACCGACAAGACGAACAAGTACCAGGGCATCACCTTCATGCTGTTCGACATGGAAACGCCGGGTGTCACCACCAAGCCGATCCTGCTGATCAGCGGCAACAGCCCGTTCTGCGAAACCTTCTTCGACGATGTGAAGGTGCCCAAGGACCAGCATGTCGGTGAAGTGGGCCGCGGCTGGGATGTGGCGAAATATCTGCTCGGCCACGAACGCGAGATGATTTCCGGCGCTGGCGGCGGTGACCGCACGGCGGCCATCGGGGCGACAATGAAGCGCCATGTTGCCAAAGAGGGGCGGGAACTGGACCCGATGCTGCGCGCCGCACTGGCGATGTTCGACATCGATGCGCTGTCTTACAGCGCGATGGGCGAAAAATTTCTCGATGAGATCAAGGTCGGCAAGGCGCATCCTGCGCAGCCGAACATGATGAAATATGCCGGGACCGAACTGAACAAGCGACGCCACGAGCTGATGATGTCGGCCGGTGGCAGCCGCAGCCTGGAATGGGACAGCGAGGAAACCAGCGGCGGCAAGCCATCGCGCGGCTGGCTGCGGACCAAGGCAAATTCGATCGAAGGCGGCACCAGCGAAGTCATGCTGAACGTGATTTCGAAGCGCATCCTGGAATTGCCGGGGGATTGACACTTGATCGTCGCCCCAGCGAAAGCTGGGACCGCGTGCCACCTGTTACAACCTGGAATAGCCAGATCCCGGCTTACGCTTGGATGACGGATTAGAATTACGAGAGGACGGCTCACATGCCACTGTATTACGACGATGATCAGACCATGCTGGCCGATAGTGCCAGCCAGTTCATGGCCGAAGAAGGCGCGATCAAGAAGCAGCTGCGCCACTGGCGGGATACCGGCTGCAAGGACGGGTTCGGCCATGAATTGTGGAAACAGTTCGGCGAAATGGGCTTCACCGGGATACTGGTGTCGGAAGATGATGGCGGGCTGGGCATGGGCCATGTCGAAGCCGGGATCGTGCTGGAGGAAATCGGCCGCAATCTCACACCCTCCCCGTTCCTGACCAGTTCCGTGCTGGCGGCGACAGCGCTGGGACTGGGCAGCGATGATCTGCGCGGGCGCTATCTGCCTGGGCTGCTGACCGGTGACAGCGTGTTTGCCGTCGCGATCGATGAAGGCACCAAGCATCGGCCCGAGCGGATCACGACCAGGGCCGAAAAATCGGGCAATGGCTTCAAACTGTCGGGCAAGAAGGATTTCGTCATTCACGGCGCCAGTGCGGACATGATCATCGTGGCCGCCCGCACATCGGGTTCGGACGCAGATGCCGACGGGATCACTCTGTTTGCTGTTCCCCGGGATGTTTCCGGTTTGAGCCAAGATGCGGTGCGCCTGGTCGATAGTTCGGTCGCTACCCATATGGTGCTGGACGGGGTCGAACTGGATGGCGGCGCAGTCATCGGCGAAGTCGACGGCGGGCGCGAGATCCTGAACCGGATGCTCAACGCCGGCCGCATCGGCGCCGCGGCGGAGGGTGTCGGGGTGGCCCAGGGCGCGATGGACATGACCGTCGATTACCTCAAGCAGCGCAAGCAGTTCGGCAAATTGATCGGCGAATTCCAGGCGCTGCAGCACCGCGCCGCGCATCTTTATTCCGAAGTCGAGATATCCCGCGCGGCGGTGATCAAGGCGCAGCAATTGCTCGATGCCGATGCCCCCGGCGCGGCGTTGATGGTATCGGTGGCCAAGGCCAAGGTTGGCCAGACAGCCGGCCTGGCAGTGCGCGAAGGTGTCCAGATGCACGGCGGGATCGGGATGACCGACGAATATGATATCGGACTGTACATGAAGCGCGACCGCGCGCTGCAGGAATTCCTCGGCGATGTATATTATCACGCCGAACGGGTTGCGCAGATCAGCGGCTATTAAGGCTTTCAGGAGAAGAAATGATGGATATCGGCAAACTGTTCAGCCTCGAAGGGCGCGTTGCGCTCGTCACCGGCGGGTCCCGCGGGATCGGCAAGATGATCGTGGAAGGCTTCCTCGCGGCGGGCTGCGCGAAAGTGTATATCACTGCGCGCAAGGTCGATGAAATCAATGCCACTATCGAGGAATTCGGTGACAAGGTCATCGGCCTGCCGGGTGATCTATCCAGCCTGGAAGGCATCCAGCGTTTGGCTGACCAGATTGCGGAACGGGAAGACAAGCTGGATATTCTGGTCAACAATGCCGGCGCTGCCTGGGGCCAGCCATTCGACGAATTCAGCGAAGCGGGCTGGGACCGGACGATGGATCTCAACGTCAAGACCCCGTTCTTCCTGACACAAAAATTGCATGGCTTGCTGAAAGCCGCCGCAAGCGCGGATCGGCCAGCCAAGGTTATCAATATCTCGAGTATCGATGGCCAGCGGATCAACCCATGGCCGACATATCCGTATCAGGCATCCAAGGCTGCGGTGATCCAGTTGACGCGCCGTCTGGCTGCAGAACTCGTGCCGGAAAACATCATCGTTACCTCGATCGCTCCTGGTGCATTTCCCAGCGCGATGAACCGTGCGGCGCGCGATCATGAAGATGCTGCGGCAGCAGGAATCCCGGCCAAGCGGGTCGGCAATGCAGAAGATATGGCGGCAGGCGCGGTCTATCTCGCCAGCCGGGCCGGAGACTATGTCATCGGGGATACGCTGACCATAGACGGCGGCGTGGTGAACGCCCTGCTGCCGAGCCATTTCGCGCAGCCGTAAGTCAAAACCCTCCCCCGCGAGGCTCAGCTTGCGGGGGGAGGTTTACGCCATCAACTTCCGCACGAAATCGACCAGCCCGGTTTGCCGCGCGCGGCGCATGCGTTCGGAATGCAGGATGCCGGTAACCTTGGCGAAACAGGCGTCGATATCATCGTTGACCACGACATAATCATAGCCGTCCCAATGGCTGATTTCCGACCGAGCGCGGGCCATCCGGTCGGCGACCACTTGGGCGCTGTCGGTGCCGCGGGAGGATAGCCGCCGTTGCAGCTCGTCAATGCTGGGCGGCAACAGGAACACGCGGACCACGTCCACTTCCATACGCTGGTATAATTGCTGGGTGCCCTGCCAGTCGATATCGAACAGATAATCCTGTCCGGCTTTCAGCCCTGCTTTGATTTCAGCCTTGGGCGTGCCGTACAAATGGCCGAAAACTTCTGCCCATTCGAGGAACTCGCCTGCTTCGACTTTCCGCCGGAAATCGTCCTGATCAACGAAAAAATAATCGCGGCCGTGGACCTCGCCGGGCCGGATTGGCCGGGTGGTATAGGATATTGACAGGCGAATCTGTCCGTCCCCCGCCAGAATACGACGCGCGATCGTGGTTTTGCCCACGCCGGAAGGGGAGGACAGGATGAACATCAACCCCCGGCGTTGCAGGGTATCGGGCGAAACATCTGCCGAGGCGGAAGGGGATAAATCTGTCATGACCGCTCATGGGCCGAGGTTGCCGGGAAAATCAAGTCTGCTGCTGAAAAGCGTGGCCCTTAATCTTCGGATTTGGGCCCCGGCAGGCTTTTCAGGTTCCTTCGCGATTTGCGCTTGGCGGTTCCCCGGTCGTACAGCGTTTTTGCCAGTAATCCACCGCCAACCAGCAATGCGCCCGGGACGGACCTTGTGGCAAGCTTGGTCACGCCATGGGCCGCAACTGTGTGCAGGAAACCGCGGTCTTCCACGATCGCCTTTGCCTTTGCCGGACCATAGTGGCGGCGGGCGACCGCTTTTTCCAGGGATCGGCGTGTCATTCGGCCCAAGGCGCGCAGCACGATCTCGCTCACGATCAGATTTGCGCCGAGGCCCACGATTTCCCTGGCGGTATCCTGCGGCAGATCGGATTGATCCGCCGCCTTCTCCGGCGGTTTGGCCGGATTTACCTTGGTTGGTTTCTTCGCCATAATATTTGCCCCCGACTATGCCTTCAGGATCCAGGCCAAGCGGACCCTAACCGGACCGCGCAGTGCGCAATTATTTCTTGCGGCCAAAGTCTACGGTGACCACGTTAGAGCCATCTTCAACCGGTTCGGCGGCTTCTCCGCCACCCGGCCCCGGCGCATCATTTTCGGCATCATCGTGCATTTCGGGTGCCATGTCGGCCACTGTGGCCTGGAACTGCAGCCCGAAATCGACTGCCGGATCGACAAAGGCGGTGATCGCCGCGAAGGGAATATCCAGTTTGGACGGCATCTGGTTGAAGCTGAGGCCGACGGTAAAACCAGTTTCGTCCACGCCCAGATCCCAGAACTTGTTCTGCAAGACAATGGTCATTTCATCAGGAAACCGCTCCCGCAGATGCTGCGGGATGGAAACCCCGGGCGCGCCGGTTTTGAAGGTGATGTAAAAATGGTGGTTACCCGGCAGCGTGCTGCCGTTTGTCTGGATTTCGCCCAGCACCCGGCCAACCACGGCGCGCAGGGCCTCCTGCACGATTTCATCGTAAGGTATCAGGCTATCGGGCGCGTCATCACTCATATCGGTTGTTAGGTGGCGACGGGAAGCGCCGTGGTCAAGACGGAAAGCTCCGTAATTGACGGAAAGCTGGCATGCGTGGCGCTGTCTTAGGTTGCGCCGACTCCATCCTTGCGTATAGCGCGCACCCATGCGCACCGCCAAAATCGTCCGGAATACGACCGAAACCAAGATCCATATCGAGGTCAATCTCGATGGGACGGGCAGTTATGACATTTCCACCGGGATCGGATTTCTCGATCACATGGTGGAACAATTTTCCCGCCATTCGCTGATCGATGTGGTGATGAAGGTGGATGGCGACCTGCATATAGATCAGCATCACACCACCGAAGACAGCGCGATTGCGCTGGGACAGGCGCTGGCGCAAGCAATGGGCGACAAGGCCGGGATCGGCCGGTACGGCAATGTCTATTCGCCGATGGACGAGACTCTGTCGCGCGTGGCGCTGGATATTTCGGGCCGCCCATTTCTGGTATGGCGCGCGGGCTTCAGCCAGGAAAAACTCGGCGAATGGGATACCGAACTGATCGAACACTGGTTCCATTCCGTGGCGCAGGCCGCCGGGATCACGCTTCATGTCGAGCTGATTTACGGCCAGAACAACCACCATATCTGCGAATCGATCTACAAAGGCTTTGCCCGGGCGATGCGCAGCGCGGTGGAGCTTGATCCGCGCAAAGGAAACGCGGTTCCGTCCACCAAGGGCCAGTTAGGTGGCTGAGACAATTGCCCTGGTCGATTACGGCGCAGGCAATCTCCATTCGGTCCACAATGCGCTGAAAGCGGCGGGGGCGACCGGGGTGAAGGTCACCGCCGATCCGGCAGTCGTGCGAGCTGCCGACAGGATCGTGCTGCCGGGCGTTGGTTCGTTCGGGGCCTGTGCGAAAGGCTTGCGGGCGATTGACGGCATGGTCGATGCGCTGGACGAGCGGGTGCGCGGCGGCGGGGTGCCGTTCCTCGGGATCTGCGTGGGTATGCAATTGCTCGCGACGCGCGGGCTGGAACATGGCGTGACCAAGGG
>JAGXGU010000144.1 GCA_024636575.1 Altererythrobacter sp. | reverse complement strand
TTCGCGATCCGGTCGATCTGCCGCTGGGCACCCTCCCCGTCAGATCCAGCGGCGATGGCGGTGGCGTAGGCCCGCCCCTCGATCTGCCCCAACACCGCATAATAACAGCGATCGAACATTTCCTTCATCATTCCGCTCATGCTGGCGAGGTTTTCCGGGCAGACGAACAAATATGCGCCGCAACCCAGCAGATGGTCGGGCATGACGTCTTGCGCGGGCAGGATCAGGGCGCGGTCACCCGCTCCCTCAGCGGCAGCCTGCGCCATGGCGCGGCTGGCTCCGGTGCGGCTGTGCCATGCGATCAGCAGGGTTTTTTGCGAAATGTCCATGTGGGTGATTGTCGCCCAGCCCTGTCGATTGTCAATCACGGCCACTTTGCGGGGCAGTTTGATTCCTATACGCATGATCCATGTCATCCAGCACCAAGCCCCCTGTATTCGGCGTTACCAGTTCCTTGTCGGGCAAAGCCTGGCACTGGCGGGGTGGAAACATGGATGTCCGGCAGGAGGCCACCGGGCTGGAAAACGACATCGTCACCCAATTGCTGCTTTCGCGCGGGGTCGCGCAGGAGGATGTCGAACAGCAGCGCACCCCGACATTGCGCGGCTTCTTGCCCGATCCATCCGCTTTCCAGGATATGGACGCGGCGGCCGAACGCATTGCGCAGGCCATTCTGGGGCGCGAAACCACCACTGTTTACGGGGATTACGATGTCGACGGCGCGACCAGCGCGGCGTTGCTGATCCGTCTGCTGCGGATGCTGGGCCATGATGCGCGCTATTACATTCCGGACCGATTGCTGGAGGGGTACGGACCCAGCGGCAAGGCGTTGGTGCAACTTGGTCAGGAAGGATCGAGCCTGATCGTAACGGTCGATTGCGGCGCGATGGCGCATGATGCGCTGGCACAGGCGCATGACGCAGGCATCGATGTGATCGTGGTCGATCACCACAAATGCTCGCCTGAATTGCCCAAAGTGGCGGCAATGGTGAACCCCAACCGCCTGGACGAGAGCGACATTGGCGCCGCGCATGGCCATTTGGCGGCGGTGGGCGTGGCGTTCCTGCTGGGCATCGCAATTGTCCGCACGCTGCGCGGTCATGGCTATTTCAAGGATCGGGAGGAGCCCAATCTGATGGCGCTGCTCGATCTGGTTGCACTGGGCACCGTGGCCGATGTCGCGGCCCTGCACGGGCTGAACCGCGCATTCGTGGCTCAGGGCCTCAAGGTGATGGCCCGGCGCGACAATGTCGGCATGTCGGCGCTGATCGACGCGAGCCGGCTAAAACGCGCACCCGCCTGCAGTGACCTCGGCTTTGCACTCGGGCCGCGAATCAATGCCGGGGGCCGGGTTGGCGAATCGACACTGGGCGTGCGGCTGTTGACGACGGAGGATCCCGACGAAGCCGCCAGCATCGCCGCGCAGCTTTCCATCCTGAACGAAGAACGCCGCGTGATCGAAGCCGAAGTGCAGGAAGCCGCCGAGAAGCAGCTTGATCGTCAGCACAACCGCTCGGTCATCGTCGTGTCCGGTAAAGGCTGGCATCCCGGCGTGATCGGAATTGTCGCAGGGCGGATCAAGGAAAAGACAGGAAAACCCACTCTGGTTATCGCGCTAGATGTCGAAAACGGGGACGGCGAATTACAGGGCAAGGGATCTGGCCGGTCTATTTCCGGCGTTGATCTGGGCGCTGCGATCATTTCCGCCCGGCAGCAGGGTTTGCTGGTGGCTGGCGGCGGCCATGCGATGGCGGCGGGCCTGACAGTGGATGAAAACCAGGTCGATGCCCTTGCCGATTGGCTCGACCAGAAATTGGCGAGGGCTGTTGGTCTGGCGATGGCACAGCAGATCATCCAGCTTGATCTAGCGCTTGCACCGGGCGGGCTGACCCCGTCACTGGTCGAAATGATGGACAGCGCAGGCCCCTTCGGGATCGGCTGGCCCGGCCCGCGCGTCGCCGTGGGGCCGGTGCGACTGGTGAAGGCGGATATCGTGGGCACCGACCATGTCCGGCTGATCGCCGCAGGTCAGGACGGCAAGAGCTTCAAGGCAATCGCTTTTCGTGCCGCAGACAGCGACATGGGGCAGGCGCTACTGCACGGATCAAAGGGCAGGTCGTTATGGCTGGCAGGCCGCGTCAAGATTGACGATTGGGCATCCCGGCCCCAGGCGGAGCTCCATTTGGAGGATGCCGCTTGGGCTGATTAAGGCCTGATTGCGGCAATAAGTTGGATTTCGGCAAAACTCGCCTTGACGGATAAGCCAACCCTGCCTAATTGCGCGCCCTGACCTTTGGCCTCCAATCATTTTGGCCATCGGTATGGCCCCTTCGTCTAGCGGTTAGGACGCGGCCCTTTCACGGCTGAAACACGGGTTCGATTCCCGTAGGGGTCACCATTTATGGCGGCAATATCCCGGCAAAATGTTCGGACTGCACCATCCATGACATTTCCGGTATCTGTCGGCCCGCTTTTCTGCGGTAATCAAGCAGTTTCGCGACGCGCAATTCTTGGTGGCGGCGCGTCAGCAATGCGGGTAACGCGCTGCCTATGGAACAAGGTCGCACTATACCCTGGCCGGGCTTTTTCATCGCTGCGGCGACCAGTGTTGCGATGGCGCTTGCCGGGATAGATCTCTGGCTGGTATTGGCCGTGGCGCTCGTCTGGGCCGGATCACTGTTCCTGGTCACCGGTGCCCCGCCCGCGCCCACGGCGGTGCCGGAAAAAAATCCTTTCAGCCAGGCATCGATCACCCAATTGATGGAACATTCGGCCACTCCGCTGCTCATGACCGACCGCAACCGCGTAGCCATCGCCAATGAAGCGGCCCGCAAGGTGCTCGGCGCGCACATTGTCGGCCAGGATGTGCGGATGGCGTTCCGGCACCCGGAAGCGATTGCCCTGATGTTGCGGGATCGCCCGGGCAGCGCGTTGGTCCAGAATCTCGCTCGGCGCAAAGACATCTGGCGCATGAACCGGCAGATCATGGACGAACGGTTTGCGGTGGTCGAATTGCTTAACCAGACTTCTGAGGCGCAGATCAGCCGGGCGCATACTGATTTCGTGGCCAATGCCAGCCATGAATTGCGCACTCCGCTGGCGTCCATCATCGGTTATGTCGAAACGCTGAGCGACGATCTGGCCGCAGTTCCCGAGGCGACCCGCAAGAAATTTCTCAAGACAATCCTGGCCGAAGCAAACCGTCTGCAAAGCCTGGTCAGCGATTTGATGTCGCTTTCCCGCGTCGAAGCGGAGAAATATGACGAGCCGGCTGAGCGGGTCAAACTGAGGAAACTGGTTGAAACCGCCACCCGCGATGCGGCAGGCGAAGCACGGCTTGAACGAATCGATTCTGATCTGCCAGCGGACATCACAGTGTTGGGTGACACCAGGCAACTGGAGCAATTGGTCCGGAATTTGGTCGATAACGCACTCAAATATGGCGATCCGGCAGAAAATGTGACCGTTTCGTTGGTAGAAGATGACAATGGCGATGCGAAATTGACCGTGCAGGATCGCGGCGATGGTATCGCGCCGGAACACATCCCGCACCTGACCCGCAGATTTTATCGCACCGACCCCGGGCGCAGCCGCGCCTCGGGCGGAACGGGTCTGGGGCTGGCAATTGTGAAGCATATTGTGGAACGTCACTGCGGTCGGCTCGACATCAGCAGCGAGGTTGGTCAGGGAACTTGTGTGACCGTTCGCATCCCGGCGTTTGCTGATAAAGCGGATTTTTTGACATGAACTTGTCACATTTGTTGAACATGCGGCGTTCAGGCACGTATGCAAATGCGAAAATCTTGATGTGGATTTGCAGCTACGGGGTCAGAAACAGGAACATAATATGACATTAAAAACCATCTTTGCACTGCCCGCACTGGCAACCGTCACTCTGCTCGCCGCGTGCGGCGGCGGCAGCGACACCACCCGCGATTCGATTCGCGCTGTCGGATCGTCCACCGTTTATCCTTTCGCCACGAGAGTTGCCGAAACATTCACCCGATCAAATCCAGGCATGAAATCGCCGATCATCGAATCGACCGGCACTGGCGGCGGGATTAAGCTGTTCTGCTCGGGAGTAGGCGCCAATACGCCCGATATAGCCAATGCTTCGCGCCGGATGAAGAAAGCTGAATTTGAAACCTGCGCAGCCAACGGCGTGACCGAAATCATCGAATTGCAGATTGGGATGGACGGGATCGCATTCGCTTCCGCCCAAGGCGGGATCACGATGAACCTGACCCCGGCAATGGTTTATGCAGCCATTGCGGCCAAGCCGTATGGCAAGGAACAGACCGCCAAATTGTGGTCGGACGTGGACCCTTCGCTGCCAAGCGAGCCAATCCTGGTTTATGGCCCCCCGTCAACATCCGGCACGCGCGATTCATTGAAGGAACTGATCCTTGAAGTAGGTTGCGACAGCAATCCGGAGATGAAAGCGCTGAAAGATAGCGACAAGGACCGTCATGCGCAGATCTGCACCGAAGTCCGTTCCGATGGTGCCTATGTGGATCAGGGCGAACAGGACAATCTGATTGTCCAGAAAATCGGCAATAATCCAAAGGCAGTAGGGGTGTTTGGTTATTCCTATCTCGAGGAAAACCAGGACAAGGTGCAGGGGCTGCCGATGAACGGGGTCGAACCGACCTATGAAAATATCTCGACCTTTGCCTATCCTGGCGCGCGGGCAATGTTCGTCTATGCCAAGAAGGCGCATTTGAATGCCATTCCCGGTCTGCCGGAATATCTGGCTGAATGGGCCAAGAACTGGTCTAAGGATGGTCCGCTGGCTAAAATCGGACTGATTGCTTCGCCTGATGATGTCAGGGCCGCCAATGCCAAGGTGGCGACAGAGTTCACTACCATTAACGGCAGTGACCTGAAGTAAGGTCTGACCGAATGTCTCCTGTCATTTTACTCGTTTTGGCTTTGGGCCTGGGCCTGGCCGGGTGGCTTGCCGCCCGCGCCCGGGCCTGGGCTTTCAAACGGGACGCAGTAAATGGCAGGATTGCTGCCCTGCCCAATTACCACGCTTGGTATGTTGCGCTGTGGATCGTGATCCCGGTGATGATGTTCATCGCCCTTTGGTCGGTAATTTCGCCGCAATTGGTGACCCAATCGGTATTGGCGTCACCGGCTGCGGCGGATTTACCGGCCTTCGGATTCCAGCGGGATTCGATCATGAGCGAAGCCCGCGCTGTCGCAGGCGGCAGTGCAAGGGCTGTGTTTAATGCAGAGGCTGCCGCACTGGTCGAACCGTATCGCGCGGCAATATCGAAATACAATATCATCGGTGTGCTTAGCACATTGGTTATCGCGTTCCTGACCGGTGCCTGGTCGTTCCTGCGGGTCAAACCTGATTTCACCGCACGAAACCGGGTGGAACGGGCGGTGATGATTATCCTGCTGCTGGCATCGCTGGTGGCGATCCTGACAACCCTGGGAATCGTGGTCAGCCTGGTATTCGAAACCATCCGCTTCTTCGGCATGGTCAGCCCGATCGATTTCCTGTTCGGCACCCAATGGGGGCCGGACCCGATGAGCAATCCGGATAATCCCGATGGTTCGCGTTACGGCGCAATTCCGCTGTTCTGGGGCACGATCTATATTGGCGCAATCATCGCGATGATCGTTGCCATCCCGCTAGGGTTGATGAGCGCGATTTACCTGACCCAATATGCCGATCCACGGATGCGGGCGTGGATCAAGCCTGCGCTGGAAATTCTCGCCGGGGTTCCCACCGTGGTTTATGGATATTTCGCGGCGTTGACCGTCGCTCCGGCAGTCCGCGATTGGGCCCAGGCCATCGGGATCAGCAATGCGTCCAGCGAAAGTGCGCTGGCCGCCGGCCTGGTGATGGGGGTGATGATCATTCCTTTCGTATCGTCCATGGCCGACGATTCGATTGCCGCTGTCCCGCAGGCCATGCG
>JAGXGU010000143.1 GCA_024636575.1 Altererythrobacter sp. | reverse complement strand
TGTATAAGAGACAGGTGGAAACCCTGCGCGCGCTGGAAGATGCAATCGAGAATTTCGCTGGCTGTGCGGTGGTAATCTCGCATGACCGATTCTTCCTCGACAGGCTGGCGACGCATATCCTGGCGTTCGAAGGCGACAGCCATGTGGAATGGTTCGAAGGCAATTTCGAAGCCTATGAAGAAGACAAACGGCGCCGTCTGGGCGATGCCGCAGATCGCCCGACCAGGTTGGCGTATAAGAAACTGACGAGGTAGGCTGGACTGATATCGCCGACCTTGGAACAGTCACCATGGTCGGCGGGGCCCCGAACTGATCGGCAGCGGGGCAACTGGCCAAGGCAGAAATTCCCCTCGCCACTCCGATACGTTTCCAATTCATAAAGCATTTCTCCCTATGCCTGTTTCTCGCAAGCAAGGGATGCAGCGCAGGTGATCGAAGTCGAAATTCAGAACGAGACCCATCAGTCTCATGAGCGGATTAAGATGGCCGTCATGCCCCGCATCGGCGAAGGCCTGCGTCTGCAGGAACCGGATGGGTTCTGGGCATCTTACGACATTCTGGATTTGTGGTATCAGAAAGCTGACTATGGCGACATCTGGGTGCCCTATCTGCACGTCCGGATGACCCCCGTCGAAGACGAGGTAGCCCCGCAGGCTGCCTATATTCCAGATCCCAGATCGGTGAACCGGGCCAGTAACGGTGGAGTCCTCCCATTCGCCATCTGATCAAACGAATCGACGCTCCGGCACCAGCCAATCAGGATCGGTCGCAAGCAGAGGATGCCCCGAGTCCTGCCGCGCCAGCAGTGCCGACTCCGCCGCAGGCACCTATGCAGCCGCCGGCGGAAAGCCAGCCAACCGCGAGGACCGACTCCGCGCCGCCGCAGATGGCAACCGGGCGCCGCGTTCCCCGGCCGGATGAACAGTCCGCCCCGCAAAACCAGGCAGCAGCAGTACGGATGCCGCATTGCCTGCTGGTCGACGATTCGCGGATGATCCGCAAAGTCTCTCGGCGGATCATTTCCGATATCGGCTATCATGTCGATGAAGCGGAAAATGGTGAGGAAGCGCTCAAGAAGTGCAAGATCGCCATGCCCGACCTAATCATTCTGGACTGGGATATGCCGGTAATGACCGGCCTCGAATTCCTCGTCGCCTTGCGCAAGGAACCGGCGACAAAGCGCCCCAAGGTGGTGTTCTGCACAACCAAGAAGGACACGTTCGATATCCATAAGGGCATCGATCATGGTGCTGATGAATATGTTACCAAGCCCTTCGATGAAGCGAGCCTGATGGAAAAACTGAAGAAAATCGGCGCAGCATGAATTCCGGCCCCGGCCGACCAAACCTTCCGCGTCAAGGCACCAGCCAGTTGCCGATCATCCCTTCATCCGAAAATTCGAACCGTGCCCGGCGATGTCCGGTGTTCGCCAGATAGAGCCAGTCGAACGCTTCGATCCGGACCAGTAACACGGCAAAATTTTCTCGTCCGGGCGCCACCTGCGCTTCGGTCGGGGTAATCCCCTCCACCCAATCCGGCAGACCCGATACCGGGCTATCGCAAGAACCGCCCGGCGCGGATTGGGCGAGGTAGCAGCGTTTGGCGAAGGGCGCGGCCTGATCCCAGGCCGCATCCACCACTGCGCCGTTAGTGTCGACCCGGCCGCTCCCCCTCGCCCTGATCTGGACCTTTGCTTCCGGATCGTAGAACAGGACCGTGACCGATGGATCGTCCTTGATCGCGGTGATCTTGGGACTGCGGGCATCGGTATGAAATCGCAGCGTCCTGGACGCCAGGTCGAACGCGCGCAGCACCATCACCCGCAAATCGCCATCAGCGGTGCCGACAACCGGCGTGTGCATCGGCGAACGGCGCCGAGTTGCCCCAAGATGCAGGTGATTGTGAATTGCGTTCAGGATCGGTTGGAGAGCTGGGGTCATAAAGGTTCAAGATACGCGCAGGAGTGGCAAGTCAATCGCATAAGCATTCACCAAATCGATCGATTAGCTGAACGGTAGGCAATCGTTCCTGTTCAGTTTCATGTCAGGTTAGATGAACTAAAACCTCTTCATACCGCCGCAAATGTCCAGCTTCCGCGGCCGCTAACTGGAGAATCGACATGAATTTGAAGCGCCTCTTGATGACCAGTGGTTTGTCGGCTCTGGCTGCGGCCTTGGCCATGACATCGCTGCCAAGCGCAGCCGCAGCAGCCGACCGCCCGGAACGTGCCGAACAACGCGAAAATCGGGGATCGGTTGTGCGCCAGAACCGCGCCGAGCGCCGGGAAAGCCGCAGTGAAGCGCGGGCGGAACGGCAGGCCCAACGCCCCCAGGCCGAACGGCCGCAGCCCCAACGGCCGCAGCAAAGCCAGTCGCGCGAACAAAGGCCAGTCCGCGCCGAGCCGGCACAGCAACGCACAGAAACACGCCAGGTCACCCGCACAGTCGAACGTGACCGCCGGGGTGACAGCGCCAATCGCAATGATCGCGGCAATCGCAGTGATCGCGCCAATCGCGATGATCGTGGCAATCGTCCGGCCATTGTGGACCGCCAGGTCAACAATCGCGGCGGTGAAGCAGTCAGGCGCCAGCGTGAGCAGGCCCGCAATGGCCAGTGGGACGGGCGCGATCAGCGTGCATCATCCGACCGGAACCGCAGTTATTCCGATCGAAACCGGAATGGCAGCTACTCGGACCGCAACCGCGAAAGCACCCGTGACCAGCGAAGCGATTATCGCGGCGATCGGAATACTTATCGCAATGATCGGCGTGATACGCGGAATGATCGCAATCACTACCGCGATCATCGCAATTGGGATCGGAAGAGCTGGCGCAACAACAATCGGTACAATTGGCACGGATATCGCGCCAGCAACCGCAACATCTACCGCCTGGGTCACTATTACGCGCCCTACCGGAACTATCGCTACAGCCGGTTGAACATCGGCTTCCGCCTTGGTTCGGTATTCTTCGGTAGCCGTTACTGGATCAACGATCCCTGGCAGTACCGCCTGCCGGAAGTTTACGGCCCCTATCGCTGGGTCCGGTATTATGACGACGTCCTGCTGGTGGATATTTATTCCGGCGAAGTGGTCGACGTGATCTACGACTTCTTCTGGTAAACCGCCCAGGTCCACTTCTGAAAACGAGTGGCCGGAACGAACATGTTGCCCCCGTCAGCATTGCTGGCGGGGGCTTTCATTTGTGCCGGCTGCCCAGGCTCCGGCCCCAAGTCTCAGACCTTATGCCTCAGGACTTGACCGTGCCGAAGGGCAGCATCTTGAACAGCGTGCCGTCCTTGTCCCAGAAAGTGTGTTTCAACGCGCCGAGGATGTGCAGTCCGATCAGGTAGATCATGATTTCACCCCCCGTCTTGTGCAGGCCGATGATCTGCCCGCCAATATCCTTAGATTCGCCGACCGGTAGTGCGGGCACTGCAAACAGGCCCCACATATCCACGCCGTAGCCGTAAAAAGATGTCGCGAGCCAGCCCCCTATCGGCAGGCCGATCAGTAGAACATAGAAAAGGATGTGAACGCCGCGCGCCAGCAACCGCTGCCATTTTGCCACCGCTTTCGACATCGGCGGCACCGGGTGGGCCAAACGCCATGCCAGCCGCCCGAGCGTCAGCAACAGGATCGTGATCCCCAGCGCCTTGTGGTGCCCCATCCAATAGGCCTCGTCCACTTTGGATGCGTGTTCCGCAGCCTCGACAATACGCCATGTAACAATCACCGCAATCGCAATCAGCCAATGGAAAATCATTGCCCCGGTGGAATAGCGGCTATGCGCAGGATCGGTCATCAAACAGCCTTTCAAAGTGAATATTCCGTAAGTGCTAGCAAGTTAATCCTCCGCGGCAAGCACCGGCTTGCGGACATGGTGCCGAATGCTAGAGATAGCTGTTATGACAAAAACGGAAATCACCCCAGACAAAGACGCTCTCAAAAGAGTGGGTGCGAATGTTCGCAAACGGCTGGAGGCGGATCCGAAGGCCTACAAGGTTCCCACTGACAGGGCCGAAATTTTCGCGGTCGGTAAATTCCTGACCGGCACGGAATGCACCCGGCTGATGCGCATGATCGATGTCGTGGCGCAGCCCAGCAAACTGTTCGACCAGGATTATTCCACTGGCATTCGCACATCCTATTCCGGCAATTTCGATGCGCGTGATCCGTTTGTTCAGGGTATCTCGCGGCGAATTGACGATTTGCTTGGCATGAAACCGGAATGCGGCGAAACGATACAGGGCCAGCGCTATTTGCCGGGCCAGGAATTCAAACCCCATAATGACTGGTTCTATACCGATCAGGATTACTGGAAACCGGAACGAAAGCGCGGCGGGCAGCGCTGCTGGACCGCGATGGCGTTTCTCAACCCGGTCGACAAGGGCGGCGAAACCCACTTCACCGAAATCGGGATCAACATCGCGCCCAAGCCCGGCGTGCTGCTGGCGTGGAACAATGCGCTGCCCGATGGCCGCCCCAACCCCGATACGATGCACGCCGGAACGCCAGTGATCGAGGGTATCAAATATGTGATCACAAAATGGTATCGCACACGGCCCTGGAAATGACCGGCCCCGCGGGGGGAGGGGCGGGAGGCTGTCCGCCCTACCCGCTATCGCCATCCATCCGTTGATGTTCGCGCGCGTCGAACCGGTCCAGCACCTTGTTTAGCCGGCCGGACAGCCGCAGGATTTCGATCTGGGTGCGCAGGTTTACTTCGTAATCGTGACGGGCCGCGATCCGGTCTTTCTTGGCCTGCCGGTTCTGGCTCATCATGATGACCGGGGCCTGGATGGCCGCCAGCATCGACAGGATCAGATTGAGAAAAATAAACGGAAATTGATCGAACGCCGGGAACCCGAGACCTTCCAGCACGCGGCTGTTGATTAACATCCATAATATCAGCACGAACAGGAAAGTGAGAATGAAGGCCCAGCTCCCCCCGACCGCTGCAACCCTGTCCGCCACCCGGTCACCCCGGCTGGCATTCGCTTGAGCGCGTTCATCGGCGTCCAGACCGGTCAACGTCCCGCTGGCCACGCGGATCAGGACATTACGTTCGTCAGCGTCCAGATCTCCGAAATCCCGGCCAAGCAGTTCCTCGGCCAGAGTTTCGGGGTCACTGCGGGTTTCGATCATTTTTCGAGCGCCTCTGCAATCAGCTTGCGGGTGTTTTCCATGCCGTAAAGGACGATAAAACTGCCCATCCGCGGCCCCTGCGAACTGCCGAGAAGTGTTTCATACAGCGCCCGGAACCAGTCCCGCAGATTTTCGAAACCGAAGCGTTCATCCTTGCCGATTTCGTAAACCCTGGTTTGCAGATCCTCTGCCGAAATGCCGTCCGTCAAACCTGCCAAT
>JAGXGU010000016.1 GCA_024636575.1 Altererythrobacter sp. | reverse complement strand
CGATGGGCCTGGTGTCGTCCACTTCGACGCCGTTTGCGGATACCAGGCCGGCAATGGCCATGCTCATGGCTATGCGGTGATCGAGATGGGTGGTGACGGGGCCGCCGCCGCGTAGTGGCTGGCCGCCCGTACCGTCGATCAGCAAGCCATCCTCTACTTCGATAACATTCGCGCCGATGGCGCTCAGGGCCTGGGCCATGGCGGTCAGGCGGTCACTTTCCTTGACGCGCAATTCCTCGAGGCCGCTGGTGACGGTGCGGCCCTGCGCAACCGAGGCCGCGACGAACAGCACGGGAAATTCATCGATCATGCTGGGGGCGAGGGCGGGGTCGACTTCGATGCCGGTCAATGCCGAATGCCGCACCCGCAAATCGGCAACCGGTTCGCCGCCAACTTCGCGGCGGTTCAGTTCCTCGATATTACCGCCCATGGCCCGCAGCACGGTGACGATCCCGGCGCGGGTCGGGTTCAGGCCGACATTTTCGATGGTCAGATCGCTGCCCGGCACGATCAGCGCAGCGACGATGAAGAAGGCGGCAGAGGAGGGATCGCCGGGAACTTCGATGTCCTGCCCGGTCAGATCCGCCTCTCCGTGGATGCGAATCACGCGTTCCTTGCCATTGGCCCCATCCACCTCCTCGATGTCCAGCCGGGCGCCGAAACTGCGCAGCATCCGTTCCGAATGGTCGCGGGTGGCGACCGGTTCGATCACGGTGGTGATGCCCGGCGTATTGAGTCCCGCCAGCAAGATCGCACTTTTCACCTGCGCCGATGCCACCGGCAGGCGGTAGGTGATCGGCACGGCGGGCAGGCAGCCGTGCATCATCAGGGGGAGGGTGCCACCGGGAGAGGCAGTGAAAGTCGCGCCCATTTGCGATAATGGTTCGATCACCCGGCCCATCGGCCTGCCCGACAGGCTGGCATCGCCGGTAAAGGCGGCAGTGATCCCGTGGCTGGCAATCACACCCATCAGCAGGCGGGTGGAGGTGCCGCTATTGCCCATGTCCAGCGCCTGATCCGGTTGCAGCAATCCGCCCACGCCAACGCCTTGCACGGTCCAGGTGCCGCATTCGCTGCGTTCGATCACGGCGCCCATTGCCCGCATTGCGGCGGCAGTGGCCAGCACATCTTCACCCTCCAGCAGCCCGCGAATGGTGGTTTGGCCGATTGCAAGCGCGCCCAGCATCAGCGAACGGTGGCTGATCGATTTGTCGCCCGGCACGCGGATGGTTCCGCGCAAGGGGCCGGAAGCGGCAAAATGGCGCGGCGTGGGGCTTTCAGGCAAGGGAACGGGTTCCTATATGCGAAGCGTACGAATTCTCGCCGCTTTCACGTTGGGTGGGCAACGCGGCTTTTGACAGTGCGATTGCCCTATGGCAAGGCGCGCCCGCTCTTGATTCCGTATCGTTGCTCATGCACGGGCGGTTTCCATCAAGTTTTTGAAGAATTTTTCTCCCCGGCCGGTTCGTCCGGGCGACAGTTAAGGAAATACAATGGTCAAGCCAGAATGGGGCACCAAGCGTTCTTGCCCGAAATGCGGCACCCGCTTTTATGATCTGGGCAAGGAAGATCCCGCCACCTGCATCGAATGCGGTGAAGAATGGTATCCCGAGCCAGTACTCAAGTCGAAGCAGCCGATTCCGTTCGAGGACGAGAAGAAGAAGACCAAGGAAGCAGATAGCGACCTGGCCGATGATGATGATGATGATCTGGAAGATATCGACGACGGCGAAGATTCGCCGGACAATGATGTCGACCTCGGCGGCGATGATGACCTTGGCGTAAGCAAGGGCAAGGGCGACGACGAAGGGCCGGAAATTTAAGGCACGACTGCCAAATCTGTCCTTGCAAAATCGGGAGGCACTCCATAAAGGGCTGCCTCCCGGCCACATGGCAGGGAAATATTGGTACGATACTGGTTACGGGGCCTTAGCTCAGCTGGGAGAGCGCCTGCATGGCATGCAGGAGGTCAGCGGTTCGATCCCGCTAGGCTCCACCATTATCCTGTCTTTTGCGCCAGGACGGGCTGCAAACGGCGGATCTTCGCGCTTCCGGTGCTCACGTAGCCAAAGCTACGCTGCGCGCCGGGTCACGAACCTCCACCGCTTTCGCCTCGACCTGACTCAAAATACAGCATAATGGTCCGAAGCAGAGATGATTTAGTCGGGAAATTCCCGCACGCTGGCCAACGAGGTTTCGTTCGCCGGCGTTTTTGGCATTTAGCGCTGCACAGGCTGCGGCGGAGGAGTGAGGACTATGTTTGACAGTCTATCCGACCGCCTTGGCGGAGTGTTCGACAAGCTGCGCGGGCGCGGCGCATTATCCGAACAGGATGTGCGCGATGCGATGCGCGAAGTGCGCGTTGCCTTGCTGGAAGCCGATGTTGCCCTGCCGGTGGTTCGCCGCTTCGTGGACCGGGTCACCGAAAAAGCGATCGGCGCGGAGGTTCTCCGATCGGTCACGCCGGGCCAGCAAGTGGTCAAGATCGTCAATGACGAACTGATCGAAACGCTGGGTGGGGAGACGCAGGAGGGCCTGAACCTCGACGCGAAGCCGCCGGTCGTGATCATGATGGTCGGTCTGCAGGGATCGGGTAAAACCACGACCACTGCCAAGCTCGCGAAATTCATCCGCGAAAAGCATGGCAAGAAGGCCCTGATGGCCTCGCTCGACGTCAATCGTCCCGCTGCCCAGGAACAGCTCGCCGTCCTCGGCACGCAAATCGACGTCGCCACCCTGCCGATCGTTGCGGGTCAGCAGCCGGTCGATATCGCGCGCCGGGCTCTCGAATCTGCGCGGCTTCAGAATGCAGATGTGTTGCTGCTCGATACTGCGGGCCGCCTCCATGTCGATGAAGCGTTGATGGCGGAAATGAAGGCGGTTGCCTCCATCACTACGCCGACAGAAGTGTTGCTGGTGGTCGATGCACTGACCGGGCAGGATGCGGTTAATGTCGCGCAGAATTTCTCGCACGAAGTCAGCCTGACCGGTGTGATCCTGACCCGGATGGACGGCGATGCGCGCGGCGGTGCGGCGCTGTCCATGCGCCATGTCACAGGCAAGCCGATCAAATTTGCCGGCACGGGCGAGAAGCTGGATGCGCTCGAGCCGTTCCAGCCCAGCCGGATCGCCAATCGCATCCTGGGCATGGGCGATGTCGTCAGCCTGGTTGAAAAAGCGGCTGCCACGATCAACGCCGAAGACGCCGAGGAACAGGCGCGCCGGATGTCGAAGGGGTTGTTCGACCTCAATGATCTGCGCACCCAGTTGCAGCAGATGCAGAACATGGGCGGCCTCGGCATGCTGGCCGGGATGATGCCGGGCATGAAAAAGGCCAAGGCAGCGATGGCCCAGAGCGGGATGGACGACAAGGTACTGGTCCATATGGATGCGGTGATAGGGTCGATGACGCCGAAAGAACGCGCCAACCCCGCTCTGCTGAATGCCAAGCGCAAGAAACGCGTCGCTGCCGGTGCCGGGATGCAAGTGCAGGACGTAAACCGCCTGCTTAAAATGCATCAGGAAATGTCCAAGGCAATGAAACAAATCCGCAAGATGGGCGGGCTGAAGGGCCTCGGCGCATTGTTCGGAAAAGGCGGAATGGGCGCGGCTATGCCCGGGCTTGGCGGTCCGGGCGGCGGCGGGGGCATGGGCAATCTTCCGCCCGATCTTCAGAATTTACTAAACAAGAAATAATCACAGATACTTATATTCGAAAGGTAATACATTATGGCAATTGCACTCCGTCTTTCGCGCGGTGGTTCCAAGAAACGTCCTTACTACCGGATCGTAGCGGCTGACCAACGCGCGCCGCGCGACGGCAAATATCTTGAACAGATCGGCACCTACAATCCGCTGCTCGCCAAGGATGACGAAAAGCGCGTGACGCTGAACGAAGATCGCGCGCGTTACTGGCTCGGCGTTGGCGGCAAGCCAAGCGACCGTGTCGCCCGTTTCCTGGATGCCGCTGGTGTTCTCGAGCGTGCTGCGCGCAACAACCCGAACAAGGCTAAGCCGGGCGAAAAAGCCGTGGAACGCGCTGAAGAAAAGGCTGAAAAAGCTGCAGCGGCCGATGAAGCTGCGAAGGCTGCCCTGGAAGAAGCCAAGGCTGCACCAGCTGAAGAAGCGGCTGTTGAAGAAGTAGCTGCTGACGCGCCTGCTGAAGAAGCTGCACCTGAAGCAGCTGCCGCCGAACCTGCTGCGGTTGAAGAAGCTCCAGCCGAAGAAGCTGCCGCTGAAGAAGCTCCGGCTGAACCAGCTCCTGCTGCAGAAGAAGCGCCGGCTAAAGAAGCTGCTCCCGAAGAAAAGACCGAGGGCTGATCCCTTTGTCAAAGGACAAGCCCGTCGCACCATCGCCAGTGACCCTGGCAGCCATTATCGGCGCGCATGGTGTGACGGGCGAAGTCCGCCTAAAACTGTTCGGCGAAGGCTGGGCAGAATTGAAGCGCTATAAAAGCTTCAACGATGGCGCCTTCACGCTCCAGAAAATCCGCGACGATAACAAGGGCGGCGCGGTCGCCCGGTTCGCCGAATGCACGGACCGGAACACGGCAGAAAAGCTGCGCGGAACCGCGCTGACCATCACCCGCGCCGACTTCCCCGAATTGGCGGAAGGCGAATATTACCACGCCGACCTGCTTGGCCTGCCCGCCACCTCAGAAACTGGCGAGGCGCTGGGCACTGTCGTCCAGGTGCTGAACTTCGGCGCTGGCGACATTCTGGAAGTCGAGCGGCCACCAGTGGACGGCAAACCCGGCAAACGCTTCATGGTTCCGATGAACAGGGATGCAGTGCCGCAATGGAGCGCAAGCGGCATGGTAATCGATTCCGCTTTCGTGGTTGATTAAATATTCAAATGACCTTCGCCGCCACCATCCTCACACTGTATCCGGAAATGTTTCCCGGGCCGCTCGGCGTGTCGCTTGCGGGGCGCGCGCTGGACGAAGGGAAGTGGTCGCTGGGTACCGTGCAGATCCGCGATTTCGCGGCTGACAGGCACCGCACGGTTGACGATACGCCCGCTGGCGGCGGGGCAGGAATGGTCCTCAAAGCGGATGTGCTGGCGGCGGCGATTGACCATGCGCGCGCCGCTCAACCGGATGCTCCGGTCCTCGCGATGACGCCGCGCGGGAAGCCTATTTCGCAGGCGCGGATTCGCGAACTTGCAGCCGGGCCGGGAGTCACAATACTGTGCGGCCGTTTCGAAGGTTTCGACGAGAGGATTTTCGAAGGGCGCGATGTCGAGGAAGTCTCCGTCGGAGACATTGTTTTGTCGGGCGGGGAACCGGCTGCGCTGATGATACTCGACGCTTGCATTCGGCTGCTTCCCGGCGTAATGGGCGCGGCTTCGAGTGGTACCGAAGAAAGCTTTGAAGAAGGCCTTCTCGAATATCCTCATTATACCCGACCTCAGGAATGGGAAGGGCGCACGATCCCCGAAGTGTTGCGATCGGGGGATCATGCGAAGATCGCTGCATGGCGTAAAGCCATGTCGGAAGATCACACACGGTTACGCAGGCCGGACCTTTGGGAACGTCATAGTGGCGTTCGGGACCGATCTGCCTCTGGCGCGCGACAGGAAAATGAGGACCAGGGTCAATGAACCTTATCCAGCAGATCGAAGCCGAAGAAATTTCCAAGGCGGCGAAAGAAATACCGAATTTCCGCGCAGGCGACACTGTCCGTGTCGGCGTCAAGGTCGTCGAAGGCACGCGTGAGCGTATCCAGATGTTCGAAGGCGTCTGCATCGCCCGCAGCAACCGCGGCATGGGCAGCAACTTCACCGTGCGCAAGATGAGCTTTGGCGAAGGTGTGGAACGCGTGTTCCCGCTCTATGCGCCAATCGTGGACAGCATCACCGTGGTTCGCCGCGGTATCGTGCGCCGCGCGAAGCTGTATTATCTTCGCGGCCTCACCGGCAAGCGCGCTCGTATCGCCGAACGTCGGGATCACGCTCCGAAGGCATAAAGCTTCCGGATTAGGAATTGAGAAGGGCGTTCCGGTTTGGCCGGGGCGCCCTTTTTCTTTGCGGGCATGCTTTGCCTACGCGCCGAGGCGCGCTAGGCCCGGCAAATACGGATAGAAAGGGATTCCTTTGAAATGCGCCTATTGCTTGCTGTTGCCGCGACATTCGCTTTCACCGCGCCGGCGTATGCGGAAGACCGAGACATGAAAAAATCTGCGGACCTCACCTTCGAACAGGTCTTTGCCAGCCCCAGCCTGAATGGACCGGCCCCGCGCGGGGTCAAATTGTCGCCCGACGGGCGCTATCTCACGCTGCTGCGGAACCGCGATACTGACAAGGATCGCTATGATCTGTGGGGCTATGACCGGCAGAGCGAACAATGGTCGATGCTGGTCGATTCCGAGAAACTGGGTTCGGGCCGCGAATTGTCCGAAGACGAAAAGATGCAGCGTGAACGGCAGCGGATCGGCAATCTGTCTGGCATCGTGACCTATGAATGGACCGCCGATAGTGCCGCGATGCTGGTGCCGCTGGATGGCGATCTATATCTCGCCAATCTGGATGGTACGGTCAAACGGCTGACGGACACGGAGGAAAGCGAACTCAATCCCGGATTGAGCCCCAGAAGCACCTATCTGTCCTTTGTCCGTGACCGCCAGTTGTGGGTTGGCGCGGTTGGCGCAGAGGCTCAGCCAATCACCCTGAAGGAAGGGGAACTGATCCGCTGGGGCGAGGCGGAATTTGTCGCGCAGGAAGAAATGGCCCGGCTAACCGGCTATTGGTGGTCACCGGATGATGACCGGATCGCCGTTCAGCGCACCGACGAAAGCCCGGTCGGCGTGGTTACCCGCGCGGCAATTGGCGCGACCGGGACCAAAGTGTTTGACCAGCGCTATCCCGTGGCGGGCAGCGACAATGCGATCGTCCAGCTATTCGTGATGAACCCCGATGGTAGTGGGCAGGTCCAGGTCGATCTCGGTCCGGAGACAGATATCTATCTTGCCCGCGTCGATTGGGCCCCCGATGGCAGCGCGCTGTATGTGCAGCGGCAAGACCGCGCGCAGACCGTGCTCGATATGCTCAAGGTCGATCCTGCAACGGGTGCGAGCGAGATCATGTTTACGGAGACTGCCGCGGCGAAGGATTACTGGATCAATCTGTCCGACAATTACAAATTCCTGAAAGACGGCAGCCTGCTATGGTGGTCGGAACGCAGCGGGTTCGGGCATTTCTACCGTTTTGCCGATGGTAACTGGACCGCGTTGACCGGCGGCGACTGGGTGGCGAGCGAGTTGGTCGGCGTGAACGAGGAAGCGGGCCTCGTCTATTTCACCGGCAACCGTGACGATGTCCTGGCCCAGTCGGTCTATCAGACCGACCTTGCCATGCCCGGCAGCGTCACACGCCTGACCGATACCGGCTGGGCGGCCAGCGCCAAAATGGACAAGACCGGCCAGACATTGTTGGTGACGCGGTCAAACGAAAACCAGCCCCCGCAGACCTATCTGGCCGATATGTCGGGCACCATGCTGGCCTGGGTCGAAGAAAATGCGCTGGATGCATCCCATCCCTACAGCATGCACCTTTCCAGTCATGTGGCCCCTGAATACGGGACGATAAAGGCTGCTGACGGGGTCACCGATCTGTACTGGATGATGATCAAGCCCAGGATGGAACCGGGCAAGAAATATCCGGTACTGTTCCAACATTACGGCGGGCCCGGTCCGCAAACTGTCAACCGTGACTGGGACGGCGCCCTGCCGCAGGCAATTGCCGACAAGGGCTATATCTATTTCCAGATAGACAATCGCGGCAGTGCCAATCGCGGCGTGGCATTCGAACAGCCTCTTTACCGCGCAATGGGCGGGGTCGAGGTGGCCGACCAGAAGGCCGGGGCGGACTTTCTGAAGTCACTTGATATCGTCGATCCCGGCAAGATTGCGCTCTATGGCTGGTCCTATGGCGGCTATATGACGTTGAAACAGCTTCAGGCCGATCAAGGCCTGTATGCGGCGGGTATTTCCGGCGCGCCCGTAACACGCTGGGATCTGTACGACACCCATTACACCGAACGTTTTATGGGCGACCCGCGCGAAGTGCCGGAAGCTTATGCCAAGTCCAGCGCT
>JAGXGU010000142.1 GCA_024636575.1 Altererythrobacter sp. | reverse complement strand
GCCCGCGACGCTGCCCACGGATGCCATGTCCTTCATGCCCGCTATGCCGGTGGCTACGGTCAGGAAAATTACCGGAGCGATGATCATCTTGACCAGTTTGATGAAGCCGTCACCCAGCGGCTTCAGCGATGCCCCGAACTCAGGGTAGAAATGGCCGAGCATGGCGCCCAGCACAATGGCGGTGAGTACCTGAACATATAACATGCGGTAAAACGGCAGTTTGGCAGGTGCTTCGGTTGCCTGTCCGACAGATAAACTGGCTGCCATATCTTCCACCCCCATGGTCCCGCACCTTTCGTGCGGGCTTTAATGGTGTTTAGGCCCCGGTCAAAGCTACCACAACATATCGGGCCGAACAGATAAAAAGCCTCTATTTCAACAATATGATTTTTATCGCCAGATTTTTTGTGCGGAAAAGCACACAGTTTCTTTGACTGTTGTGCGGTTATCCGCACAGTAGGGCCGTGAGCCGCCTGAAAAATCTATTCGAAACCAGATATCGCGCGATTCTCGCCCTGTTGGCTGCTGTGGTGATCGCTTCACTCTCGCTTTCGGCTATCGACCGGATCATGCAAAAGCGGGCGATCGAGGAAACCGGATCGCTTGCCCGGAACGATGCGGCCATTCTTGCTGCCGGATTGCAAAGCGAGCTCGACAAATTCAATCTCGTGCCGCTTGTCCTGGCGGAGGATCCGCAGGTGCAGCAACTTCTTGCCGGGGATTCCAGCGGGCGCGGCGTCATGAATCGCAGGCTCGAAACGCTCGCTAGGCAAAGCAGCGCTGCCGCGATTTACGTGATGGACAGCCGGGGGGATACCTTGGCGGCAAGCAATTGGCGGCTGCCGACCAGTTTCGTTGGTTCGAATTACAGGTTTCGCAAATATTTCCAGACAGCACTGGGGGAAGGCTCCGCCACGCAGTTCGCCTTAGGCACGGTCAGCCGTAGGCCGGGACTATATGTCGCACGGCGGGTCGGGCCTGAGAGCGATCCCATCGGCATCGTGGCGGTCAAGGTTGAATTCGATGCACTGGAAGCAAGCTGGCGCGATGTGACCGACGGTGTCTACGTAACGGACCGAGACGGCGTGGTCCTGATCGCAAGCAAGGATGAATGGCGCTTCCGGGCTGCAGCCCCCTCTGCGATGGATGGTCGGGATCCGGAAGCGGACAGGCAGCAATTCGGCATATCCTCCCTCAACCCGCTTTCGATCCGCCCTGCCGCCCGTCTGGGCAATGTGGTGGCAGTCCCCTTGCTCGATACTCTGCAACCCATCGCGCTCGATGGCTGGGTGCTGCATTTGCTTATCGACCCCTCACCTCGGGTGGAGGCGGCAATTGCCAACGGCCGGCTGTTCCTTTTCACGGTCCTGGCCCTGATCGTGGGCCTGTTTGCCGGATGGTTTTATCTTCGCCGCCAGCGCAAGGTTGCAGAAAGCGCTGTCTTGGCCGAGCGTACCCGGACCCTGCGTGATCAATTGACTCAGGCCAACCGGCTGGCAACATTGGGCCAGGTGTCTGCCGGGGTCGCCCATGAAATCAGCCAGCCCGTAGCCGCCGCCCGCATGTTTGCAGAAAACGGAACCAAGCTGATAGAGGCTGGCAAAACTGATTCTGCCCGGCAGAATTTCTCGAAAATAATCGAGCTTACCGAACGGATCGGCAGGATTACCGGTGAACTGCGACGGTTCAGCCGGCGGCAAGTGTCTGAACCCAAAGCCATGCAGGTCGATCAGGCAATCGACGGGGCCCTGTTATTGCTGCGTGACCGGATCGACAGCCTTGGCGTGACAGTCAGCATGCCTGAGTTCAGCGAAACCGCAGTCACCGTCCAGGCCGAACATGTCAGGCTCGAACAGGTTTTGGTGAACCTGCTCCAGAATGCGATTGATGCAACCGGACGTGGTGGCCGGATCTTTATCGGCATCATGACTGATGAAGCCTCCTGTTCAATCACCGTCAGCGATGACGGACCAGGGATCGACCAGGCAGTGATCGGGCAATTGTTTCAGCCATTCGCCACGACCAAGCCGAACGGGTTGGGGCTGGGGCTGGTCATTTCACGCGACATCATGCGTGATCTGGGCGGCGATCTGACCGCAACCAGCGGACCCGGCGGCGCGCATTTCACCATGCGGATAGCGCGGGCATGACTGCCGCTGCCGAAATCCGCGTGGTGTTTGTCGAAGATGACACCACCCTGCGCGAAGCAACCGTCCAGGGCCTGGAGCTGGAGGGCTACCACGTGGACGCCTTCGATAATGCGGCATCCGCCTTGCGAACACTGGCGGTGGATTTTCCAGGGGTGATCGTCAGCGATATCCGCTTGCCCGGAATGGACGGACTTGAATTCTTCGAGGCCGTGAAGAAGCTCGATACCGAATTGCCGGTTATTTTCACCACCGGCCACGGCGATGTTGCCATGGCAGTGGAAGCCATGAAGGGCGGGGCGGCAGATTACCTGACCAAGCCATATTCCAGCGCGGAACTGTTCGCGGCCGTAAGCAGGGCAGCAGAAACGCGCCTGCTGGTGATCGAAAACCGTAAATTGCGGAGCGAGTTGAGTAACCGCGAAATCCCCCGGGTACTCGGCTCGTCCGAACAGGCCGAGCGGCTGAGCCGGATGATTGCAGAAGTCGCCGGCACCGATATCGACCTGATGATCGCCGGCGAAAGCGGGACCGGAAAGAACTTCGTCGCGCAGCAAATCCACGATCTTGGGCCGCGCCAGACGCGGCCTTTTGTTACGGTCGATGCAGGCATTGTCGCACATGAGGATGCGGAACTTCTCCTGTTCGGCAGGGCGCCGGGATCCGGCCTGTCACGGTCCGGTATTTTCGAACGGGCAAATGGCGGCACCGTATTCCTGGATGAAATCGAAAGCCTTCCCGAGGCCATCCAGGCGCGTCTTCTGAGTGTGGTCGAAAACCGGACAATACTGCCTATCGGTGCGGACCGTCCGCGGCCCGTCAACATCAGGATCATCTCGGCCACCCGGCACCCTGGCGGATCGCCGCCGCAAAATTCGTCGGCCCTTGCCACGCGTCTTTTCTACCGGCTTGGCGGCTTGTCTATCACACTTCCCAGCCTTAGCGCGCGGCGCGAGGATATACCGGAGATTTTCCGGCATTTCGTTGCCGGGTACGAACGGGAACTCGGCCTGCAGGCGAAGCGGATCAGCGAGGTTGAATGGCATCATTTGACCAGCCATGACTGGCAAGGAAATCTGCGGGAATTGCGCGCCTTCGCCTGTAATTTCGTGCTCGGTCTGTCGCAGATTACTCCGGTTTCTGCCGATAGTGCACGTGAATCATCGCTTCGTGAAATGATGGAGCGTTTCGAGCGCGCCGTGCTTGAGGATGCGCTGAGGCAGGCAGGCGGGCGGGTTGTCGATGTCGCCCGCGTTCTCGGGCTACGGCGCAAGACCCTGTATGATAGGCTGACAAAGTATGATCTCACTCCAGCCGATTTTCGTCTGCCGCGCTGAATCGCCTGCTTGCTCCGCGGACCGCTATCTTTTTCGAAACCCTGCCCGGCGGCCAACCCTGTGCGGGGCACGGGAAATCCGGACAGATGCGGATGTTGGCAAAAGCTGTGGTACAATCATTTATGACGCGCCCCTTCACCAGTGATGATTTGCAGGAACTCGTAATCCACACCCAGTTGGAGAATGGTGCAAATATCTGCATTCGTTCGATCCGTCCATCGGATGAAGAGCAGATGAGGGAAGGCATTGGGCAGCTTTCCCTCGAATCCCGATATTTGCGCTTCTTCACTGCCCAGCCGATGCCGCCCGACCGCGTGATCGAGAAGCTGGTGGACGTTGACGGGCACCGCCACATCGCATGGGGCGCGATCCTGTCTGATGATCCTGACTATCCGCCCATTGGCGCCGTTCACGTCGTCAGGGACGACGAATTCACCCAGACCGGCGAGTTTTCAGTTGCCATCGTCGATGCTTTTCACGGTTTGGGGCTGGCACGCATGTTGACTGCGGTCCTGCTCGTCAATTGCCGGATCGAGGGAATTACCTCACTCGAAGTGCAAATCCTGTTGCAAAACCGGGCGGCGATCAATCTGGTGAATTCGCTTGGCGCGAAGAAGTGCGGGTCTGAATCCAGCATCAGCGATTATACTCTGGACACCGATGTGGCCCTTGGCAATTTGCGTGACCTACTAGCCACAACCGGTTTGCAGGACGTGTTTTCGGCATTGCGGATATTCCGGTCCGATTGATCCAGATCAAAGACTGTGGCGGGATTTCTTGACAATTGTTACCCGTGTCCAATCGCCAACTTTGCGCGCCATTCGAATCCCGTGACCGTCTCTTCGAGGCGTTTTTGTGCTGTTTCGAACCGAGCGTATCGACGGGTAGCGGTGCGAACAGGCTGCGCGGGCTGGCCCAGCCAATGGATATCAGGCAAGGGCGCACGGTGCCTATCGATCCAGCCAAGGACTTCCTTGTCTTTGTCGGCAGCGGCACGACAAAGCTGATTGCCAGCGCATCAGGCGGACGCGAACAGATCGTTGCCTTCCATTTTTCGGGTGAGCTGGTGTCAGTTCCGGTGAATGCCTGGCATTCCTATCGGCTGTCGGCATTGGTCCAGACCGAAGTACTGGCCTTTCCTGCCGAGGATTTTCTTGGAATTGCCGTATCGGAGCCAGTTCTTCAGGCCGAATTGCTGCGCCGTACGATGACCGCATTGCACCGCTGCCGCGACAAGGCCGTTGGTCTTGGCCGGAAGAATGCGCAGGAACGCCTGGCGAGCTTCCTGGTTGGTATGGCTGACCGGATTGGCATCGCTGAAGAAGGAAGCTGTACGCTGGAATTGCCCATGTCCCGCCGCGATATCGGGGATAGCCTGGGTCTTACGATCGAGACAGTAAGCCGCCAATTCAGCGAATTGCGGATGACCGGCCTGATCGAAACCAGCGGACGTTCGCGAGTCCTGCTGCGCGATATTCCAGCTTTGGCCGAACGGGCTGGCCATGTATGAAGGTGCCAATTCGGCACCTGCAAGGCTTATTTCCTAAAATTGATCTGAATCAATGTAGGGTCGGAGCGAGCGTCCTAATGCGATATCGGTTCAAGAAGGAAGACTAATTCATGGAAGCTGCACTGGGGCGGGCGGGGCTGTGGTTCCTGATCCTATTTTTGGCAATCCTGGCGATCATCGGGGCAAAGGATGCCGCCTTTGCGGCGCATGCGACGATCATCGCGCTCGCTGCCTTTGTGATGATCTGGGTCACTGCCGCGCGTTACGATCCACTGGCCCGGGCGCAAGGCATGTTCCACATGCCGACGGATCCATCACGCTATGATGATGATCCGGTTCGCTGGGGCGTTATCGCGACCATGTTCTGGGGAATGGTAGGCATGCTGGCGGGCGTATTCATCGCCTTGCAGCTGGCCTATCCGGCGCTCAATTTCGAGCCCTATCTGAATTTCGGGCGGGTCCGCCCGCTGCATACATCGGCAGTGATCTTTGCCTTTGGCGGCAATGCGCTGATTGCCACGAGTTTCTATGTCGTACAGCGTACGTGCCGCGCGCGGCTCGCCTTTCCCAGCCTCGCCCGATTTGTGTTCTGGGGATATCAGCTGTTCATCGTGCTGGCCGCCAGCGGCTATCTGCTGGGTGTGACCCAATCGAGGGAATATGCGGAGCCGGAATGGTATGTCGATATCTGGCTGACGATTGTCTGGGTCAGCTACGGTGCGGTGTTCATCGGCACGATTATCCGCCGCCATGAACCGCATATCTACGTCGCCAACTGGTTCTACCTCGCCTTCATCATCACCGTTGCCATGCTGCATCTCGTGAACAATCTGGCGATGCCGGTAAGCCTGCTCGGATCGCGCAGCTACAGCGCATTTGCGGGCGTACAGGATGCGCTGACGCAGTGGTGGTACGGCCATAATGCAGTCGGGTTTTTCCTGACTGCCGGCTTCCTTGCGATGATGTATTACTTTGTTCCCAAGCAGGCGGAGCGGCCGATCTATTCATACCGGCTGTCGATCATCCATTTCTGGTCGCTGATCTTCCTCTATATCTGGGCCGGACCGCACCATTTGCATTACACCGCGCTGCCCGATTGGGCGCAGACGCTGGGAATGGTGTTCTCCGTCATGCTGTGGATGCCCAGCTGGGGCGGCATGATCAACGGATTGATGACACTGAACGGCGCATGGGACAAGGTCCGCACCGATCCCATCATCCGGATGATGGTAATGGCTCTCGCGTTTTATGGGATGAGCACATTCGAAGGTCCGGTTCTCAGCATCAAGGCCGTCAACAGCCTGTCGCACTATACCGACTGGACCATCGGCCATGTCCATTCGGGTGCGCTCGGCTGGAATGGTCTGATCACTTTCGCCTGCGTCTATTATCTGGTTCCGCGCCTGTGGAAGCGGGAACGGATGTTTTCCCTGCGGATGATCAACTGGCATTTCTGGCTCGCGACCATCGGGATCGTTTTCTACGCCGCCAGCATGTGGGTAGCGGGCATCACACAGGGGCTGATGTGGCGCGAATACGGGCCGGACGGATATCTGGTGAACAGCTTTGTCGATACCGTCGCCGCGCTCCACCCGATGTTCATCATGCGCGCATTCGGCGGCGGGCTTTACCTGCTCGGCGGGGCGATCATGACCTACAACATCTGGATGACGCTGAAGGGCCGCATACGCGAAGAAGCGCCCATGTCGCAGCCCGAATATGACCCGGTCAAGGACCGTCCGATCATCGCCACCCCCGCCCAAGTTCCAGCTGAGTAGGAGCAAAGAATATGAGCCTTACGCAGCAGCACAAGAAGCTTGAACGCAACGTCACCTTGCTGGGGGTTGGCGCATTCGTGGCCGTCGCCATCGGCGGGATTGTGGAGATTGCTCCGCTGTTCTGGATCGAGAACACGATCGAGAAAGTGGACGGGATGCGGCCTTATACGCCGCTGGAACAGGCAGGGCGCGACATCTATATTCGCGAAGGTTGCTACACCTGCCACAGCCAGATGATCCGCCCATTCCGCGACGAGGTTGAGCGGTATGGCCATTACAGCCTGGCGGCCGAATCGATGTATGATCACCCGTTCCAATGGGGATCGAAGCGTACCGGGCCGGACCTTGCGCGGGTTGGCGGACGATATTCGGATGAATGGCATGTCCAGCATCTTAAAAACCCGCAAAGCGTTGTCCCGCAAAGTGTCATGCCAAGTTATTCCTTCCTGGCGGAAACCACCCTGAAAGCCGGCGATCCGGCTGCAACCTTGCGTGCACTGCAGCGGGTCGGGGTGCCGTATTCGGAGAAGGATATCGAACAGGCACCGGCTGACATGCTGGCGCAAGCCGATCCGGAAAAAGATGCCGGCGATCTCTTGCAGCGGTATCCCAAATCGCAAATCCGCGATTTTGACGGCAATCCGTCCAGGTTGAGCGAAATGGATGCGCTGGTCGCTTATCTCCAGATGCTCGGTACGCTGGTCGATGTGAACAGCGCGGCAGCGCAGGAAGCGCTGGCAGAGGAGAAGGGGCGATGAGCACCTATGACACGCTACGCCACTTCGCAGACAGCTGGGCCTTGATCATGATGGTGGGGACATTCCTTACATTCTGCCTTTGGCCATTTCGGCCAGGTGCCAGGAAACGCAACCGCGATGCAGCCACATTGATTTTCAAGGACCAGAACGATGGCGAATAAGCCTGAATCCGGACAGCGGATCGACAAGGCCACCGGCACGCCGACGGTCGGCCATGAATGGGACGGTATCGAGGAACTGGATACGCCGATGCCCCGCTGGTGGCTATGGACATTCTACCTCTCCATCCTGTTTGCTGTGGTTTATATGGTGCTCTATCCAGCTTGGCCGATGCTGGAAAAGGGTACGGCGGGCGTGCTGGGTTGGACCAGCCGCGGCCAGTTGGCGGAAGAAATCAGCGTAGCTGACCAGGCGCGCACCACGATCAACGAACAGCTTGCGCGTACCCCGCTCGAACGATTGCCCCAGGACAGCGCATTGATGCAGCAAGCGGTCGCGGGCGGCCGCGCGGCATTCCTGGTCAATTGTGTCCAGTGCCACGGGTCGGGCGCAGCAGGCAGCCCCGGCTATCCCAATCTGAATGATGATGACTGGCTATGGGGCGGCGACCTGAAGGCCATCGAATACACGCTGACCCACGGCATTCGCCAACACGGGGATGACATGACCCGGTTCAGCCAGATGCCGCCGTTCGACGGGGTGTTTGAGGAAAATCAGCTGGATGCGGTCATCGATCATGTTCTTTCGCTGAGCAGTGATGCCAAACCTTCGGCTGTCGGCGCGCAATTATATGCCGACAATTGCGCGGTCTGCCACGGTCCGAACGGTCTGGGTGACCGCGCGCTGGGTGCCCCCAATTTGGCTGATGCGATCTGGCTGTATGGCGGAACCAGAGCAGAGATACAGCGGCAAATTCTGGCCCCGCGCAACGGCATGATGCCGAAATGGGAAGGGCGGCTTAACCCGGTGACGATCAAGATGCTGGCCGCCTATGTCCACTCGCTGGGTGGGGGCGAGAATTTCGTGGAGGTCGCCAAGGACCCGGCGGTACAGGTCGATGAACAACCCTGACTCCCCATCGCCTGACCGTGCATTGCCGGGCCGTTCATGGGCCGACCTGCCGGAAGATAATCCACCGGAGCATCTGTTTGAAAAACGCAAGCAGGTCCATCCGCAGCGAATTGACGGGAATTTCAGGCGTTTCAAATGGCTGGTGATGATTGTCACTCTGGCGATCTATTACACCACTCCGTGGCTGCGTTGGGACCGAGGGCCTTATGCGCCCGACCAGGCGGTCCTGGTCGATCTGGCGAATCGCCGCTTTTACATGTTCGGTATCGAGATCTGGCCGCATGAATTCTATTTCGTGGCGGGCCTGCTCATCATGGCGGGGATCGGCCTGTTCCTGGTGACCAGCGCGGTTGGCCGGGCATGGTGCGGTTATGCCTGCCCGCAAACCGTGTGGACCGATCTGTTCCAGCATGTCGACCGGTTTGTCGATGGCGACCGAAATGCCCGGATGCGGCTCGACAAGGCACCGTGGGGCGCCGGGAAGATTGCCCGTCGCGGTTTCAAATGGGCCATCTACCTTGTCATCGCATTCTGGACCGGCGGTGCCTGGATCATGTATTTTGCCGATGCGCCGACGCTGACGGTGGATTTCTGGACCGGCAATGCGGCCCCCGTGGCCTACATCACCGTTGCGATACTGACGCTTACGACCTTCATTCTGGGCGGCTTCATGCGCGAACAGGTGTGCATCTATATGTGCCCCTGGCCGCGCATCCAGTCGGCCATGCTCGACGAAAAATCGCTGCTGGTAACCTACAAGGACTGGCGCGGTGAACCGCGCGGAAGTGTCAAGAAGGCCGACAAGGATCCGGATGCTTTCGGAGACTGCATCGATTGCAATCAATGCGTTGCAGTGTGCCCCACCGGAATTGATATTCGCGAAGGCCCGCAAATCGGCTGCATCACTTGCGCCCTTTGCATAGATGCCTGCAACCGCGTGATGGATGAAGTCGGCCGTCCGCGCGGACTGATCGGTTATGCCACTCTGGAAGATTGCGAGCGCGAGGCCGCAGGCGAACAGCCGCGCCCGGTGTGGAAGACACTGCTGCGCCCGCGCACCCTGTTCTATTTCTCCGTATGGGTCGCGATCGGCCTTGCGCTGCTTTTTGCGCTCGGCGTACGCAGCCATACGGAACTTTCCGCCGCTGCGGATCGGAATCCGCCTTTCATGCTGATGAGCGATGGATCGATCCGCAATGCTTTCACGCTCAAGATCCGCAATATGGAAAGTCGCCCCAGGCGCTTTACCCTTGCGCTCGAAGGGTTGGACGGGGCGGTGATGTGGTCCGGCACGATGTCCGGCGAAGATGCTGCCCGTTCGCTGCAGATTGCTGTGGATCCGGATCAGACGCAGGCTGTCCGCACATATGTGGTGGCCCCTGCAGGAACCGCTGCCCAGGATTTTGCCTTTTCGGTGGTGTCGATTGACGAACAGGCCGAAACTGATCGCAGCGAAGTGCGCTTCGTTGTTCCAGGAGAGGCCGAATGACCAAGCCCTTCACCGGACGGCATATGTCCATCATCATGATCGGCGGCTTCGGCATCGTGATCGCGGTCAATCTGGTGATGGCAAGTCTTGCCATTGGCGGTTTCAGCGGCACCGTGGTCAAGAACAGCTATGTCGCCAGCCAGAACTACAATGGCTGGCTGGACCGGGCCGATGCGCAGGATGCGCTTGGTTGGGATGTTGCTGTCAGCCGGGATGCCCGGGGAATGGTTCTGGTCACCGTGCAGAATGTGCCGGAAGATGCGGGGCTAACCGCAATTGTCCGGCGTCCGCTTGGCGTGGATGACCGGAGGAAAGTCACCTTCACAGGCTCGCCAGCCGCAGGTTTCCGGTCTGTGGAACCGCTCCCCGAAGGACGCTGGCTTGTGCGTCTTTCGGTTACTTCCGGCAAGGATCAGTGGCGCGGAGAGAGCGAATTGCCATGAACGCGCATGCCGCCATGGCCGCATTTGATCCGGACACATTGCAGGACCACCGCTTTACCGTGCCCGGCATGCGCTGCGCCGGTTGTATCAGCAAAATAGAGCGCGAACTGCCGCTACAAAACGGAATTGCCGGGGCGCGGGTAAACTTTTCTGCCAAGCGGGTGGCGGTCAGCCACGATGCCACCATCGATGAAGCGGGCATTGTACGGGTGCTGGAACGTCTCGGTTTCGAGGCGCAGCCGGTCGCTGCCAATCCCCTGGCACAGGACGATGCCGAAACCAGAAAGCTGTTGCTGGCGGTTGCCGTCGCGGGTTTCGGGATGATGAATATCATGCTCCTGTCGGTCAGCGTGTGGTCGGGTGCAGGCGGCGTCACGCGCGATTTGTTCCATTGGCTATCCGCGCTGATTGCAATTCCCGTCATCGCCTATGCAGGCAGGCCGTTCTTCAGCTCGGCGCTGATGGCCCTTCGCTATGGCCGCACCAACATGGATGTACCGATTTCAATCGGTGTACTGCTCGCCACCGGCCTGAGCATCCATGAAACGCTGACCGGCGGCGAACATGCCTATTTTGACGGCGCGGTCATGCTGTTGTTCTTCTTGCTCGCGGGGCGCGCGCTGGACGCGGCAATGCGGGACAAGGCGCGCTCGGGGATTGCCGCGTTGCTATCGCATATGGGACGCGGCGCATCAGTCCTTTCAGCAGATGGCACGGCCCGGTTTGTAAAATCGGAAGATCTCGAACCCGGCATGATCATGATTGTCGCGGCTGGTGAAACCCTTGCCGCTGACGGGCGGATCGTCGAAGGCATCACCAGCATCGACAACGCAATGCTGACGGGGGAGAGCCAGCCAGAGCCGGTCAGTATCGGCATGACCGTGCATGCGGGCGCAGCAAACATCTCCGATCCTGTCCGGGTCGAAATCACGGCAGTCAGCGGGGATACGGCCATTGCCGAAATTGCCCGGCTGATGGACGAAGCTGGCCAGTCACGCTCGCGCTATGTTCGCATTGCAGACCGTGCAGCGCGGCTCTATGCGCCCGCAGTCCACTCGCTTGCGCTGTTGTCATTCATCGGATGGATGGTTGCAGGTGCCGGTTGGCATCAATCACTGACCATCGCGATTGCGGTGCTCATAATCACCTGTCCATGCGCGCTGGGGCTTGCGGTTCCTGCGGCACAAGTGGTTGCCGCCAATACCTTGTTGAAACGGGGCTTGCTGATCAAGGATGGCAGCGCGCTTGAGCGCTTGGCCGAAGCGGATATGGCGTTGTTCGACAAGACCGGCACCTTGACCGTGGGGAAAATGCGCCCGGTTGATTTGAGCGGGCTGGATCATACTGGCCGCGCCATCGCCCTGGCTCTGGCGCAGTCCAGCCGCCATCCGCTGAGCAAGGGGCTTGCAGCGGCGTTATCCGCGCAGGGTGTGGTTCCCCTGCCCGTCAGCCAAATCACGGAAACTGCGGGTGATGGCGTTGTGGGCGATTGGCAAGGGGTGCCAGTGGCGCTTCGCCGCCCGACTGCCGGAGGCGATGGGCCTGCCAGCGAATTGTCGATTGGCGGAAAGCTATTCACGATCCACTTTACCGATGCGCTGCGTCCGGATGCTGCCGAAACCCTTGCGCAATTGGGGGCTCTTGGCATTCCGTCCCAAATCATCTCCGGCGACCGGTCACAGGTGGTGGGGGCGATGGCGGAAACGCTGAATCTTATGGCAACCGGGGAACTTTCACCTCAGGCGAAGCTGGCAAGGCTGCAGTCCTTGAAGGAGGCCGGGCATTTTCCGCTGATGGTCGGGGATGGCCTGAATGATGGCCCCGCGCTTGCAGCAGCCCATGTCTCGATTGCGCCGGGTACAGCCAGCGATGTCAGCCAGCAGGCCGCCGATGCAGTGTTTGTGGGGGACAGCCTGCGTCCGGTGGGCAGTGCGATCATTGTTGCGCGCGCCACGATGCGTATTGTCCGCCAGAATTTCGCCTTTGCAATCGGCTATAATCTGTTTGCGGTGCCTATTGCCATGGCAGGTCTGGTCACCCCGCTGATTGCGGCGATCGCAATGTCGCTCAGCTCGCTCATTGTGGTTGCCAACTCGCTCCGCTTGTTCAGGGCAGCTGGATGACCGGTCTTGTTTTCCTGATCCCGATTGCGCTGGGCATGGGCGCGTTTGGCCTGCTTGCGTTTTTCTGGGCAATACGAAGTGGCCAGTATGAGGACATGGACGGCGCAGCAAACCGAATTTTGACCGAAGACGAGGAGAATGGCGAGTAAATTCGCGGCTCTCGCCGAGGGGCAGGCATCGATAGCCATTACCTGAGTTAGTTGATCCACCGACGGATATGCGCGTCCGTTTACAACAATATCTACTTCGTTCCCACATGATCGGGTTCGCGTTCGGCGAACATTTCGCGGATCATCGGCTGGAGCTTCTCGTTGTAGGATGCCAGCACGTCCCAATCATTGACCGCTTCGTAATGAGTCACCAGCGCGCCATTTTCCCAGCGGTGGATCGCATAGGTGGGCGGTTCGGTGGTGATCAGATCGCGGCCGTCGGGCGCCGCGGGATTGATGGTCCGTAGGTCCATTGCCACCAGCGGCGCGACCGAGCCGGTGACCGAGACGGGAATCCCCTGAAACATTGCATGGATCGGGCGGTGCAGATGGCCGCAATGGATGGCCAGGATCTGACGGTGGCCTGCCACCGCATCGCCGAAATGTCGGATCCATGCTTCGTCCGCGTCCGGGTCCATCCAGCCGATCCCGGCAACAACCGGGGGATGGTGCATGAAGATCAGCGTCGGAGCTGCGGGATGGGCGGCCAGTTCAGCCGCCAGCCAGTCCCGCCGAGCTTCGCAAAATGCGCCGCCGTGGCGGCCGTGTTCCATCGTATCGAGGAAGATGATCCTCAGCCCCTCACGTTCCACCGCGTAATGCACGAAACCGCCCTGTGTCGGGGTATCCGGAAAGGCGTTGAGCAATTCCGCCCGTGTGTCGTGATTGCCGACCATCGGGTAGACGGGGAAGGGGCAGACGGTTAGCAGCGCCGCGGTTTTTTCAAAGCTTTCGCGGTCGCCATGGTCGGTCAGATCGCCCGACAGCACCAGCATATCCACAGGATTGGGCGAATTGATCACCCGGTCCAGTGTCTCGCGAAAACGGATGCGGTTCAATTCTTCCGGCTTCTCATCAGGATCGAATCCGATGTGAATGTCGGTCATCTGTGCAATCAGCACGCGGTTTTGCCGATGTGTAGAATGTCCCCGGTCATGATGCCCCCAACATCGCGCGCTATTCCGATTTCCGGCCGAGCATCGCCAATATCTGGTTTATGCCCTGTTTCTGCTTGCCCGGCAAATCCGGTCCCGTTGGCCCGCGGGCCAGGGGTACAGCTTCGATGCCGGGCTGACCGCCCTTGCCCCCCGGATGATAGGTATGACACATCGCGCAGCCTGACGGCACATCGGCTTTGGTGTCATTTTCGCCCATGTGGCAAGTGCGGCACGTGGCCAGCGGCGGCAACAGCAGATCGGCCGAGGTACTGGAACTGTCCGCCTTGTGGCAGGAGGCACATTTTTCCTGTTTATGCGGTTCGTGATCGAACCGGCCGTTGATCAGGAAATGATCCCGCAGGTTGACCGGCATCACGTCCGGCTTGCCATTGGTGGTGGTGGGAATGTGGCATTCGCCGCACACACCGTCTTTTGCCAATGCGCGGTTGATGGCGACCAGTGACCGGACCGGGCGGCCGAAATTCTGGTAATAGAGGCCGCCCTGCGAATATTGGCCGGGGCGCTGGCGCCCGCGCAGCATGGCGTTGTTCGCGGCACTGCGTGGTACCCGGTCCAGCGCGGCCAGATCGGCACGCATCTGTGCGACATCGCCGTGCTGCAGGGTGCGGAATGTGGTGCCGACCTTGTCATACACCAGGCTGTGGCAGCTCTCGCAGTCTTGCTCCATATTGACCGGCAGGAAACCGACCTCGTCAGCGGTGGGCGTGTGACAATCTGCGCACACCAGCGATGATCCATAGCCTGCCTTGGCGCCAAGCCGGCTGGCCATTTTCGCCACCCCGCCTCGGCGCGACATGTGCATGTCATGCGGGAAGATGAGGCCGCTGTATTCCTTCGGCTTGCCGGATAGCGACACCCGAACGGGCTTGGTCTGCCCCGGCGCAGTGAAAACAACCGCCTGCAATTGGGGGTGCGACGTGCCGAAATCGGCGGCGTTGCCCAGCCTGGTATCGGTCAGCCGCGTGTCCATCGTATCGTGGCAATCGGCGCAGAATTGCTGCGCCGCGGGCTCCATCCGGCCGGCGCCCTCGTGCTCGGTATGGCAGGTGGTGCAGGAACCGGGGCCCTCCTTGCCGAAATGTTCCGCCACCGCCCATTGCAGCGCATCGCCGGTGGACATCGGGCCTCGCCCAGTCAGCTGGCGCGGCTTGTCCGCATGATCGGCAATATCCTCGTGGCAGGTCAGACAGGTTGTATCCTGGACCGATTTGAACGGCTCGGTATGGCAGGCCTCGCAATTATCCTCCAGTGCATGGTGCGCCTGGCTGAGCGCGCCGGTGCTCCAGCTGGCATCCATCGCCACGGCGCCCTTGTTACCCGGACCGGCTGCAGGCAGCGAAGCGGCCGGGCGGGTCAGATGCGAATAGATCGGCACCGCCAGGAAGGCGATCAGGATCGCGACCAGCGCCAACCATGCGCTCGCCCGCTTGCCCGGCAGGGTGCCGGCGAGCGAGAAGCCCGCCAGATCGTCGCTCGACTGCGCGGCATTTTCGACCTGGCTGATGGCGATGGTGGGCGATGCCTGCCCTTCCTGGGAGATTACCAGGCGATAGCTGCCGAAGCTGAGTTCGGCCCCCTCATGCGGGTCGATCTGGTCCGATTTCGTGACCCGCCCGTCCAGATGGAAGCCGAGCGTACCCGCCGCTTCGATGCGTAATTTTCCGCCGTCCAGCTGGTCGATCCGGGCATGATATTGCTCCACCGCCAGATCGGACAGATGGATATCGTTGTCGGCCCCGCGGCCAACGGTGATCGTGTCTTCCTCGACGGTACGGTCGCGGATGATTTCGCGGCCATCTGCGGTCCGGTCGATGGTGCGGATCAGGAATGCCATGTCGCCGCCCTCACCAATAATAGAACACGCTGACGATATGCGCGGTCAGCGCGGCCAGCAATGCGATGGTTACAGGGATGTGGAGGTACAGCCATACTTCGAGCAGCGCCCGAATGCGCAGGTGCCGGCGGATCTGGTCGAGCTGGCTCTTGCGGCGGCCGAGCAGGGCGCGAACCTTGTCCTTTGGCTCGTCACTGCCGACCGGCCGCGACCAGTCGTCGGCAAAATAGGCGAGTGCGCGGGTGGTGGCGCATTTGCGGTAATGCCCGCTCAGCCGCGATCCGATGCCCCAATCGAAGGTGCCCTGTTCCAGCGCGGCGATCACCAAATCCGATTCCTCGCGGCCCAAGGGCTGGGCGGCGGATTGCAACTGCCGGTCGATTGCGGCCAGCGCTTCGACCATCTGGCTGCGGGTCATCTCCTTGGCATTGTTGCTCAGCGATGCGGGCAGCGTGGCATAGACTGCCACACCGTAAATACCCGACAGGATGACCACCATCATCAGCACATAGGCCAGCGTGTGGACATTCCAGCCCAGCTGGAACCCGGTGTGCAGCGTGCCGATCACGATCAGCGCCAGGCCCAGATACACATGGGCCGATGTCCACGCCTTCAGTGACCAGCGGCCCGCGCTGATATTGCGTTTGCGGACGCCGAGCAGCGACAGCCACACAATCAGGAGCGCCCCGACGGTGCCCAGCGTATAGCCGTACCAGCTGCCGCCATTGTGGCGCGGGGTCACGTCAATCCAGAAATAGCTGACGATAGCGACCAGGCACAGGACCACCGCAATCTTCAGCCAGCGCATGTTCCTGTGCGACAGGAAGCTCTCGTGATCGGAAGATTGCCGCCGTTCGCGCTGGTTCTGTTGATGGTCGGGGACCGTGGCCATCAGCCCGCATCCTCCGCCAGCTTGGTGAAGGTGAGGAATTTCTCCGGCGTCACGCGGATGGCCGCGCCGGTGGGGCAGGCGCGGACGCAGGCCGGACCGCCGTCGATGCCCGAGCACATGTCGCATTTGATCGCGACCTTGGGGCTTTCCCTGCCCTGTTTCTCGGCGGTCTTCTTGCGCCAGCTATAGCTTGCCTCGCCCGGGCCGGGGCCCGCACCGAACATCAGCCAGCTAAGCAGGGACGGTTTCTTCGGCGGTTTGGCGTCCATCCGAATCACGCCGTAGGGGCAGTTGCGCTGGCAATTGCCGCAGCCGATGCAGGTATCGTCAATAAACACTTCGCCATCAGGCCCGCGCTTGATCGCATTGGGCGGGCAATCGGCCATGCAATGCGGATGCTCGCAG
>JAGXGU010000002.1 GCA_024636575.1 Altererythrobacter sp. | reverse complement strand
GGCGTGCTGTTCGTGATCGAACTGGGCATCATGCTGGCGGTGACATGGCTGCGCCCCCGGGCGCAGCCATGGACATTCGCCGCGAAGCAGCGGACCGACCTGACGCCGTGGCGCGGCGCGGTACCCACTGCAGTCCTGCTGATGAGCGTGGTAATTGCAACCTATCTGCTGTTTTCACCAATCGGCCTGGCGGGCGGCGCGCTATCCGGCACATTCTGGGTACTGATTGCGCTGCTGGTGGTGGGGAATACCGGGTTCTGGGGATGGAAAATGCGAAATGGTGCTGCTGGAGAGAATTGAACTCTCGACCTCAGCCTTACCAAGGATGCGCTCTACCACTGAGCTACAGCAGCACACCATTTCGCGTATTCCCGCCAATGGGCGGCGAAAGCGGCCCACGGCAGGGGCGCGCTATTGGCTGGCTGCCCTGCCATTGTCAAGTGAGCCCTTTCGGCAGACGTGCTTGCCTTGGCGCGCACATCTCGGCAATCGGTGGTGGATCATGGCAAACAGCACACACAAACCCAGCCGGGAAGAACGCCTCGCCGCCAAGCTGCGCGAAAATCTGCGCCGCCGCAAAGCCCAGGCGCGGTCAATCGATGGAAATCCGCACGGTTCTGAAGAAATTGGCGCGCACCAAGAAAATACTGGCGGCCCAGCCGACGAATCGCGCCCTGCGGCCCTTCCCAAAGACGGCGCCAAAAGCTAACGACGCGTCCTGACCAATAGTGCGCGCCAGTATTGGGCACCAGTACCGGGCCTCACCAATGCAGGAGCATCTTGCTTGCCGACCTTAATTCTCGTTCGCCACGGCCAGAGCCAGTGGAACCTCGAAAACCGCTTCACCGGCTGGTGGGATGTCGATCTGACCGAACTGGGCGTGAGCGAGGCCGTGGAGGCGGGCAAATTGCTGGCCGAAAGGGGCATACTGCCGACACGGGCGTTTACCTCGGTCCAGACCCGCGCGATTCGTACCCTGCATCTGGCATTGGGCGCAGCGGACCGGTTGTGGATTCCAGAGGTCAAGGACTGGCGGCTTAATGAACGCCATTATGGCGGGCTGACCGGCCTCGACAAGCAGGAAACGCGCGAGAAACATGGCGACGAACAGGTCCATATCTGGCGGCGCAGTTTCGACGTGCCCCCGCCGCCGCTGGAAACCGGCAGCAAATATGATCTGTCTGCGGACCCGCGCTATGCCGGGATCGCGATCCCCAATACCGAAAGCCTGAAGCTGACCATCGAGAGGGTGCTGCCCTATTGGGAAAGCGACATCCTGCCGGTGCTGGCCAGCGGCGAGACGGTGATCATCTCTGCCCATGGCAATTCGCTGCGCGCGCTGGTGAAGCACCTGTCGGGCATTTCGGATGATGACATCACCGGTCTCGAAATCCCTACCGGCCAGCCGATCATCTATGAATTCGATGATCAGATGGTGCCGGGCGAGCGGTATTATCTGAAGGATAGCTGATGGCCGGAAACGCAAAAACTGGCCCCAAGGTCGCGATTGTGATGGGCAGCGAGTCCGACTGGCCAACGATGCGCTCTGCCGCTGCAGTCCTCGACGAATTGGGCGTGGCCCATGACGCGCGGATTGTTTCCGCCCACCGCACGCCGGACCGGATGTTTGCCTTTGCCAGGGGCGCGGCGGACGAAGGGTTTAAGGTCATTATCGCCGGTGCTGGCGGGGCAGCGCATCTGCCCGGCATGATCGCGGCTATGACACATCTGCCGGTGCTGGGCGTTCCGGTTCAGTCGAAGGCGCTGTCGGGCATGGACAGCCTGCTGTCGATTGCGCAGATGCCGGCTGGAATCCCCGTCGGCACCTTGGCGATCGGTGAGGCCGGGGCGGCAAACGCCGGGCTGCTCGCCGCCGCGATCCTCGGACTCTCCGACGAAGCCCTGGCCGAGCGGTTGAAGGCCTGGCGCGCCGCCCGCACCAATGCGGTGGCAGAACGGCCGGAAGACCGATGATCGCACCAGGGGGAACAATCGGGATTCTGGGCGGCGGCCAGCTTGGCCGGATGCTGGCGATGGCGGCGGCCCAATTGGGCTATCGCTGCCACATCTATGCGCCCGACCGGGAAAGCGTCGCCGCCGAAGTCAGCGCGGAGTTTACCTGTGCGCCATGGCTGGATCAAACCGCGCTCGCCGCCTTTGCGCAAACCTGCGATGTGGTGACTTTCGAATTCGAGAATGTGCCCGTGGCGCCGCTCGCCGCTATCGGAGCCAAGCTGGTCCCGCATGCCCGCGCGCTGAAAATCGCGCAGGACCGCTTGCATGAGAAAGGGTTTGCCGAAGAACTGGGCGGGAAACCGGCACCCTATGCGCCGGTTTATTCGGGCGAGGAACTGGCCGCCGCGATCGACCGGATCGGCGCGCCCGGCATCCTCAAAACCCGCGCCGACGGCTATGATGGCAAGGGCCAGTGGCGGATCAATTCCGCGCGGGATGCCGATGCCATCCGGCTGCCTGCTGCGGCGACGATTTACGAAGGGCTGGTCCATTTCAGCGCCGAATTCTCCGTCATCCTGGTGCGCGGGCAAGACGGCGAGGTGCGGTTCTGGGACAGCGCCGAGAATGTCCACCGTAACGGCATATTGGCGACATCAATTCTGCCGCCGTCACAATTGATCCATTCGCAGCTGGGGGAAGCCCGCACGCTGGCCGGCGCCATCGCAGAGGCGCTGGGTTATGTCGGCGTGCTGACCTGCGAATTCTTTGCCACCGATGCCGGTCCGATATTCAACGAAATGGCTCCGCGAGTGCATAATTCGGGGCACTGGACTATCGAAGGCGCCGCCACCAGCCAGTTTGAAAACCATATTCGCGCGATTTGCGGCTTCCGCTGGGGCCGACCGAGACCACCGCGCCCCAGGTGACCATGATCAATATCGTCGGCCCGGACGCGCTGACCGCATTTGAAGTCCTGAGCGACCCTGCCGCTCACCTGCATCTCTACGGCAAACGCGAAGCGCGCGAGGGCCGCAAGATGGGCCATGTGACGCGGCTGGGATCAGGGCCGAAATGAGCCAAGCCCCGAAATGAACCAGACAATCGTGCTGATTTACGCCCGCTCTGCCAATGGAGCGATTGGCAAGGGTGGCGCACTGCCGTGGCACCTGCCCGCCGACCTCAGGCATTTCAAATCACTGACCATGGGGCCAGATGGACAGGGGCGGCCGATGATCATGGGCCGCAAGACCTTCGAAAGCCTGCCTGGATTGCTTCCGGGTCGGCGGCATATCGTGCTGACGCGGCACGAAAGGTGGGATTCGGGGGAGGCGGAAGTGGCCCGGACAGTGGAGGAAGCTTTGGAATTGGCTGGCGAGGGCGAAATCTCCGTGATCGGCGGCGCGGCAATCTTTGACGTGTTCATGCCGCTGGCCGACCGCATCGAACTGACAGAAGTGCATGGCGAATTCGCTGGCGACACCTTCATGCCGCCGCTGGGGCCGGAATGGGAAGAAATCGCCCGCGAAGATCACGCGGCAGAGGGCGAACGGCCGGGCTATTCCTTCCTGACGCTGGAGCGTGCCAAATGAAGAAGAAAATCGGGCTTGCCCTACTGGCGCTGATCGGCATCGCAGCAATCGGCTTTTTCGGCTTCGCCCCCGGATATGTCGAGCGGAGCATGAACAAGATCGACGGGCAGCCGCTGCCCGCTATCCGGCCCGAAGCGCAGGCCCTGCATGACACGCTGACCATTGTCGATTTGCATTCGGACACGCTGATGTGGCAGCGCAATGTGCTGTCCGATAGCGCGCAGGGCCATATGGATCTGCCGCGCCTGCAAAGGGGCAATGTCGCGCTGCAGGTATTTTCCAGTGTGACCAAGACGCCGAAGGGCCAGAATTACGATGCCAACGGGGCGGATACGGATAATATCACCCCGCTGGTGATCGCCCAGCTGCAACCGGTGCGGACATGGTCCTCGCTGGTAGAACGCTCGCTATGGCACGGCACAAAGCTCGACCGGGCAGTGGCAGCATCGAACGGCGCATTGGCCAAAGTCACCACGCCCGGTGCCATCGATGCGCTGCTTCAGGCGCGGCAGGGGCCGTCCAAGCCGGTTGGCGGCTTGCTCAGCATCGAAGGGCTCAATCAGATGTCGGACGATCTCGGCACACTCGATACGCTGCGCGCTGCCGGTTTCACCATGGCCTCGCTTACCCATTTCTTCGACAATGATCTCGCCGGATCGATGCATGGCCTGAAAAAGGGGGGCCTTACGCCCAAGGGGCGGCAGACGGTCCAGCGCATGGAACAGCTCGGCATGGTCGTCGACATTGCCCATTGCAGCCATCGTTGCGTGGCCGATATCCTCGGCATGGCGCGGCGCCCTGTTGTCTCCAGCCACGGCGGGGTGCAGGCGACTTGCAAGGTCAACCGGAATTTGACCGATGCGGAGATTCGCGGCGTCGCGAAAACCGGCGGGGTGATCGGGGTCGGCTATTGGGACGGCGCGGTATGCGACACTTCCCCTGCAGCCGCAGCCCGCGCGATGAAGCATATTCGCGATTCTGTCGGGATCGCCCATGTCGCGCTGGGCAGCGATTATGACGGAGCGACGACCGTCCGTTTCGACACGGCGCAACTGGTGCAGGTGACGCAGGCGCTGATGGATGAAGGCTTTAGCGAAGATGAAATCCGGCAGGTGATGGGCCTCAATGCGCTGCGGGTGCTGCGCATTTCGATGGCACCCTTGCAGATGCCGGTGCCGGTGGTGCCCGCGCCGTGAGATGGATCGATCACCGGGAGGCATTGCCGGAACCCTTGCGCGGGGCGGTGATCGCGCTGGGCAATTTCGACGGGTTCCACCTCGGCCATCAAGCGGTGGCGGGCGAAGCAATCCGTTGGGCGCGGCAGCAAGGCCGCCCTTCGATCGTGGCCACTTTCGATCCGCATCCTGTGCGGTTCTTCAAGCCGGACACGCCGCCGTTCCGCCTGACCACGCTGGAACAGCGGCAGGAATTGTACCTCGCCGCCGGGGCTACCGCGATGCTGGTGTTCCATTTCGACGGCGAGCTCGCCTCCACCTCGGCAGAAGATTTCGTCTGCCAATTGCTGCATGACCGGATGGGCGCCGCGGGGGTGGTAACGGGCGAGGACTTTACCTTCGGCAAGGGCCGCAGCGGCAACCGCGAAATGCTCGAAACCCTCGGCCGGGCGCATGGCATCGAAGCGCGCGCGGTCGCCCCGGTGATGGATGGCGGCGAACCGGTATCCTCCAGCCGCATCCGCAAGGCCTTGCTGGCGGGCGATCCGCAGGAAGCCGCGCGGCTGCTGACCCGGCCCTTTGCGATTCGCGGGATTGTCCAGCACGGGGACAAGCGCGGGCGCGAAATTGGCTATCCCACGGCGAACCTGCTGGTCGAAAGTTACCTCCGCCCCAAATTCGGCATCTACGCGGTGACCGGCAAGATTCTCAGCACCGGTCAGGAACTGAAAGGCGCGGCCAATATCGGCATCCGCCCGCAGTTTGCCCCGGCCAAGGAATTGCTCGAGCCGCATTTCTTCGATTTTTCCGGTGACCTCTATGGTCAGGAGATCGAAGTGGCCTTCCACCATTTCATCCGGCCCGAAGCGAAATTCGATTCGCTGGACGCGCTGCTGGAACAGATGGAGCGGGATTGCGATGAGGCGCGGAAACTTCTAAGCGCCGCCCGCATATGACCGACACGCCAGATAAACGAGATTACCGGGACACCGTCTTCCTGCCGAAGACCGATTTTCCCATGAAAGCCGGTCTTCCGCAGAAGGAACCGGGCATTCTGGCGCGCTGGCAGGCGGCGGATCAGTATCAGCAGCTTCGCGAAGCCCGCGCTGGCCGCGAGAAATTCATCCTGCATGACGGCCCGCCCTATGCCAATGGCGACATGCATATCGGCCATGCTCTGAACCATGTGCTGAAGGATACCGTTGTCCGCACGCAGACACTGCTGGGCAAGGATGCGCCTTATGTGCCGGGCTGGGATTGCCACGGCCTGCCGATCGAATGGAAGGTGGAGGAACTCTACCGCAAGAAGAAGAAAGACAAGAAGGACGTTCCGGCGAAGGAATTCCGCGCCGAATGCCGCGCCTATGCCCAAGGCTGGGTCGATGTGCAGCGCGAACAGCTCAAACGCCTCGGCATCGGCGGCCGGTGGGACAAGCCCTATCTGACCATGCGCCCCGAAGCAGAAGGCGCGATCGTGGCCGAACTGATGAAGTTCGCCGAAAGCGGCCAGCTTTACCGCGGTTCGAAGCCGGTGATGTGGTCCCCGGTAGAAGAAACCGCGCTGGCCGAGGCAGAGGTCGAATATGAAGATCTGACCGACAGCCCGCAGATCGACGTCGCGTTCGAGATTGTCGAAAGCCCGATTGCCGAATTGGCTGGCGCCCATGCGGTGATCTGGACGACTACCCCGTGGACG
>JAGXGU010000141.1 GCA_024636575.1 Altererythrobacter sp. | reverse complement strand
TTGTCTGCACCCAAGATAGAGGGAAAATTATCCCTGCGCGCCTCCACCACCGGCATGATCATGATGGACGATGTCAAACTGCCTGCGGACGCATTACTGCCCGAAGTTCAGGGACTGAAGGGGCCATTCCGCTGCCTCAACCGCGCCCGGTACGGGATCAGCTGGGGCGCGATGGGCGCGGCGGAATTCTGCCTCCACGCTGCGCGCCAATATGGTCTCGACCGCAATCAGTTTGGCCGTCCGCTGGCCGCAACCCAGCTGTTTCAAAAGAAGCTGGCCGACATGATGACCGATATCGGTCTTGGTCTGCAGGCATCCCTGCGGGTTGGCCGGTTGATGGACGAAGGCCGGTTTGCCCCGGAAATGATTTCCATCGTGAAACGCAACAATGTCGGCAAGGCGCTGGATGTGGCCCGCCACGCGCGCGACATGCACGGCGGCAACGGGATTTCCGACGAATACCAGATCATGCGGCACATGGTGAATTTGGAAACGGTCAACACCTATGAGGGCACGCATGACGTTCATGCGCTGATCTTGGGCCGGGCCATTACCGGCATTGCGGCGTTCTGATGCGGCTTCACGGATATTTTCGCAGTTCGACGTCCTACCGGCTCCGCATCGCGCTGAACCTGAAGGGACTGGACTATGACTATGTTCCGGTGAACCTGCTCACCTCCGAACAGAAGTCGCCGGCCTTCACCAGCCGCAATCCCTTCGGCAGCGTTCCCTTGCTTCAGGCGGACGGGCGGGACCGCGCACAATCGATGGCGCTGCTCGAATGGCTCGATGAAGCCTATCCGAAGTCGCCAATGTTACCCGCAGATATCGAGGACCGCTACACCGTGCGCGAGTTGGCATATGCGATCGCCACCGAAATCCATGCCCCGAACAATTCGCCCGTGCTTGGCTATCTCGCAGACCCGCTGGGCCATTCAAAGGAAGAAATCGCGGTCTGGTACCGCCATTGGCTTGCCCGGACGCTGGAACCGGTAGAGACGCGGCTGGCGCAATTGGGCACGTGTGATTTCCTGTTCGATGCGCCCGGAATGTTCGAGGTGGTTCTACTGCCGCAGGTCTATAATGCGCGGCGTTTGGCGTTCGATTTTTCAGCCATGCCGCATATCGAGCGGATTGAGGCGGCCTGTCTTGCGCTCGATCCGTTCCAGCGCGCGCATCCCGACAATCAGCCAGACAATCCGGAGAAGGACCAAACCGTATGAAACTCGCATCGCTCAAATCAGGCCGCGACGGCATATTGGTCGTCGTTTCCAAAGACCTCACCCGCTATTGCGCGGCAGGCAATATCGCGCCCACAATGCAGGCAGCGCTGGACAATTGGGAAGAATGCGCGCCCCGGCTGGAAGCTCTTTACACCGATGTCGAACATCGGGCGGTACCCTGCGGCCGGTTCCACGAGCGGGAGGCTGCATCCCCCCTGCCCCGCGCCTATCAATGGGCGGACGGCAGCGCCTATATCAACCATGTCGAACTGGTGCGAAAGGCCCGGGGTTCCGAAGTTCCGGAAAGTTTCTACCACGATCCTCTGATGTATCAGGGTGGTTCGGACGGGTTCCTGGCACCGCGCGACCCGATCCCCCTGGGCGATCCGGCCTGGGGCTGCGACATGGAAGGCGAAATTGCCTGCATCACCGACGATGTTGCCATGGGCACTTCCCCCGAAGATGCAGTGGGACACATCAAACTGCTGATGCTGGTCAATGACGTGTCGCTGCGCGGCTTGATCCCCGGTGAACTGGCCAAGGGTTTCGGATTTTTTCATTCCAAGCCTGCCAGCGCATTTTCGCCCGTTGCGGTCACGCCTGACGAATTGGGCGATGCGTGGAAAGACAGCCTGGTCCATCATCCATTGATGGTGGATTACAATGGCGCGCCATTTGGCCGCGCCGAGGCCGGCGTGGATGCAACGTTCAATCTGGCACAATTGGTGGCCCACGCTTCCAAGACCCGCAATCTGGGTGCTGGAACAATCATCGGTTCCGGCACTGTATCCAACAAAGGCAAGGATGGCGGCCCCGGCAAACCGGTCAGCGAAGGCGGCGCTGGCTATAGCTGCATCGCGGAAATCCGCATGATCGAAACCATCGCAGACGGCGAAGCGAAGACGCCGTTCATGCAGGCGGGCGACAATGTTACAGTCGACATGCATGATGCGGACGGGCATTCTATCTTCGGCCGGATCGAACAGACGGTGATTCAAGCCTGAGCGGGCCGCCCGATGAAACAGGACCTGGGCGATCGCACCCGCATCCCGGTCATCATCGGCTGCGGCCAGATTAATGACCGCGCCGCCACCGGATCCGAAGGGCTGGATTCGCGCGAACTGATGATCGCTGCCGCCCGCGCGGCCGGCGACGATGCCGGTGGGGGATTGATCGACCAAATTGATTGGTTGGGGGTGGTTCACCAATTGTCCTTCCCCCTGCTGACCGGTAAGCTGGTGGACTGCATTTCGCAGGCACTCGGAATCACGCCGGGCCATGCAATCGAGACCAGTAGTCCCACCGGCGACAGCCCGATCCTGCTGATCAATCAAGCGGCCAATGCGATCGGCCGGGGGGAGGCAAGCGTCGCCTTGATCGTCGGGGCCGAAGCCCTGCGCACAGCTGCCCGGCGAAGGGCGGAGGCGGCCGATCCGGACGATCCCAGGCCGAAAGACCCATATCCCCGCCGTCAGGTACAGATGTCCGCTATCCGCATATCATACGGCCTACTGACACCGGCAGATATCTACCCCTTTTATGAAAACGCCGCCCGCCCGGCCTATGGCCAAACCTTGGCAGAAGGGCAGGCGGAAACGGGCGTCATCTGGGCAAACATGTCGCAGGTTGCGCAGATCAACCCCCATGCCTGGTTGCACCGGAAATGCAGCCCTGCCGAGATTATCGAGCCATGTGCGGAAAACCGCCCAATCGCCCACCCATATACCAAATTGATGATTGCCAATGCCGCCGTAAATCAGGGTGCCGCAGTGATCGTGACCAGCCTTGCGGCAGCGCAAGCCGCGGGCATTGCGGACGAGCGAATGGTATATGTCGGCAGAGGTGCGGCAGCGCATGAGGATGAAGACCAGTTCTGCCGCACGGATTTCGTGCATTCGCCCAGTGCAGAGGTATCTTTGCGCCAGACGCTCTTGCTTAATGGTCTTGCCGTCAGTGATCTTGACCACATGGAGCTTTATTCCTGTTTTCCCTGTGTGCCCAAAATGGCGCGGCGTATTCTGGGGCTTCCCGCCGATGCAGATATGACAGTGGTCGGCGGTCTGACCTTTGGTGGCGGTCCGATCGGAAATTACATGACCCATGCCGCCGCCAGCATGGTCATGGCCCTAAGAAAATCGGGCACCAATGGCTTGCTGTTTGCCAATGGCGGCTATGCCACACATAACCACTCGATCATCCTGACCCGCACTCCGCAGTCAGCGGGCACCTTCCCGCAGAACTTCGATTTCCAGTCCGAAGCCGACGCCTTGCGGCCAGCGGTCCCAGCAATGCTGCCTGAATATGAAGGTCCGGCGAAGATAGAAACTTACACCGTGCTGTTCGATCGGCATGGCGGCGTACGGCATGGCGTGGTGGTTGCGCGGACGCCAGATGGCTCGCGGACAATAGCCAAGATCCCGGCGGAAGATACACCGGCTATCGAATTGCTCTGCACTGGCAGTGTGGAGGGCGTGGGGATGCCGGGAAGAATCACCTGTGCCGGCGCGCTCAATTTCTGGCGTTTTGCCTGATCGATGCTTTCCGCTGCGGGCTTCATATAGGGGCTGGATTTGTCCGGGGAGCCGGATTTATCCGGTGCCGGAGGATTTCTTCCGCCAGCACCAGATCGGCAGGCTTGTCGACATCGATCACGGCTTCGGCTTGCGACATCACAATCGGTCTGGCGGCAAGGCCCAGCCGCAGCCCGGCCTTGGCCAGCGCCTGAGGGAAGGTAATGGTCCGCGTCAGCGCACGCAGCAGCAGCCACGGCCCGAATTGGGAAATAACCGCCAACCCTTTCTTGCGGTCCTGTTCGACGCCGGACCACAATTCCAGCGCGGGCAGGACCTTTGCACCGCGCAGAGCAAACAGATTGGCGCCGGAATAATGCCCGTCGGAGAATTTGAGCCAGGTGCGCCTGGTTTCCGGATAGGCTGCCTCCACGATCCGCCGCTCGCCGAACGCAATCGCAAGGTCGGCATCCCGCGCCTCCCCGCCACAAGCACCAAGGAATTGTTCCACCATTTCAGGCGTCAGCAGGGCGTGGTCCGCAGTGGTCACCAGCACCGGCCACGGGGCAATATCTTGCCCGGCAATCCTGGCGATACTGGCTGCGATCCCGTCGGTACTCGCAGCCAGCCTGACCTTGGGATTGCCCATCAGCTGCGCAGTGTCGCCAGACAACAATAGCTCCGGAGTCTGCGCAACAATCACGATCCGGCCAATTTGCGGGCACGCATCCAGCGTTGCAATTACCCGGCCCAGCATGGATTGGCCGGCGACCGGGATCAGCGCCTTGAAGGTCTGTCCGTTTGCCGCCGCAAGTTCATCAACCCCCGGGCGCTGTCCAGCCAGGACCAGCGCGGTCCATTTCGTTCCGGCAGGGTCCATCAGACACGCCCTCCCATCGGAAATTCGCGGTCAAGATAGCCGGCAATTGCTTCGGCTGCCCGGACGGCGGATGAGTTGGCCGGGTCTATCGAGAAAGTCTGCGAGAAGGCCGCCGATTGCCGCTGGCGAAATATTTCACCCAGCGGAAATGCCTGTTCCAGCGCAGCGCCAAGATCCGCCACATCATCGATCACCTGCCCGAAATGCCAGAAGGCATAGCTGGGATCGTCGTGCCACTGTGCATCGTGCGAATTGAGGAAGATCGCCGGTCGGGGGCGCTGGATGAATTCATAGATCTGGCTGCTGACATCGCCGATATATAGATCGGCATTGCGGGTGTAGGACATATCGACGCTCCGCTCGCTGCCGGTATCGATGCGGATATGGCCCATCTGGCGATAGCGCGCGGGGATTTCCTGCCGGAACCTGATCTTGCGGTGTTCGACAGATACCAGCACGCGCCGCTGAAACAGCATCACATGCGGCGCAAAGATCAGATTATAGGTTTGCTGCCCGGCAAAATATTCGAGCACCTGCAACCCGAAATCATGCCAGGAAGACAGCAGCGGATCGAAGTGCGGATTATACAGCACCGTTGGTCTGTCATTATCGAAGAATTTGGTCGGCACGGCCAGATGGGGCGCATCGAATTTGGGATATCCGATCACCGCATGATCGCCCTCGCGCACAATGCCGCCTTCGATCATCCGGTCGCGGGTTTTCTCCCCCGGCAGCAACACAAAATCGAAATGGGTGATATCGGGCGATACGCTGATGCTGCGGTCCCCCGCCCCATGCGGACCGAAAATCAACTTCGGATGCTGCATCCCGTAGCGCGTTTTCAGCAGGGTCGTAGTCGTTTCCGGCACCACCAGCGCATCATATGTGCCCAACATTTCCCGGTTCGCTGCCGGCGCGCCAATCCGGCTGAGGGGGATAATGCCGCCGGTCGCCCTCTCGATTGCCTTGACCAGTTTTCCCGCCGCGATCCGGCGGATCAGCGGCGGTTCCACCTGCGGATCGAGGTGGGACATCACCGCCTCGGTATGGCTATCGCTCGACGTCAGCACTTCCACCTGCAGACCCGGCGCAAGCTGCTGGAGTCGGGAAATTATCGGGGCGGTATGCGTGACCTGGAGCAGTTGCTCGTGATTATAGAGGAGGCCGATCCGGATCGGTTGCGGGGAATTGTCGGCGTTCATGGCCGCCTCATGCCAGCCAAACACGCGGACTGCACCAGAAAAGCTGTATTTTTATCGGACGCGTTGCGACCGGCGCAACGGCCCGAATATCTCCGGCGACATAATCCGGCCCGCCGCCGATAGGAATGCACTTGCCTGCTTTGATTCCCACACTTGCCGGAAAGCTGTTGTTTCGTGGATAGCGAAGGTCAACTGCTGGTCGGCGAAAAGCGCGATTTGCGGCACGGCGCGTGGCAAATCCTGACCGGATCGGGATCGCGGATGTTCGCCCGCGTCCTGCTGATTACCTTCGTTGCGCGGTTTTACGGGATCGACGATTTCGGCCGTCTGGGCGAAGCTGTCGCGATGCTGGAATTGCTTGCTGCCTTCGCAACTTTCGGACTGACCAAGACGTTGCTGGGCAATCTGGGGACCATCGATACGCCCGGAGGCATTCCCGCCATCGATCCCGGCAAGCATATAGTCGACGGACTTGCGCTCAGCCGTTCATGCCCGTTTTCGCCAATCTGGGTCTGTAGGACGCACGAGCGGCGGGCAGGACCGGCTGAGCGCAAGTTCGTAACCGGCAGCTGTGCAATTGTCAGGCCAAGAAGACTGAACCCGGGGCGGCGCTATCCTGCCCTGCCCATTGTGCGGGCGGTACCAAGTGTGTCGATATGCTGCTGGAACCGCACAACCTTGCCATCGGCCAGTGTCCACACATGGGCCGCCTGTACATCCAGCGGCGCACCGGTCGTTCTGGACGTGCCTGTATAGCGGCCCAGCGCAACCACGCGGTCCCCGCCATCGATCAGGTCGGTCATGGAAACTGCGAAACCATCGAAATCCTGTGCTGTGCGTGCAAACACCCCCTCCATGATAGCCTGCGCCCCGACATAGGGATTATGGTCGGCATAGGGATAGTTTTCCGCCTCGTTCCAGACAATGTCCGGAGCCAGCGCATCAGAAAAACCGGCCATGTCCCCGGTTTCGAAGGCGCCATAAATAGTGCGGACGATCTCAACATTAGTGCTGGTCATTCAGGTCTCTCCATTGGCCCGGATCAAACCGGCCAAGTGTTCGGGTGGTGGATATCATGGATTATCCCGGGCGGCGCAGCGAATGCAATCATTGCTCCAGCCCGGCCATCATTGCCCCGCGAATGGGCGAGATGTCCGCGGCAGGATCAATTGCGAGCAGATCAGCCTCCGACGCACCGGCGCGCAGCTGCGCGAGCCATTCACCCGGGTCATATTCCGCCCCCACTGGATTTTCGCCGATGGCATCGCCCTCGAAATAAGCGCTGCAGTCCGCCTTTTCGGCGAAACAATCGACCGTGAATTCCATCTGGTTGCCATCGGGATCGGCGTATTAAAGCGATGCGCTCATTCCGTGATTGACCGCCCAATACGGCTCGATACCTGCGGATTTTAGCTCAGCATAATTCTCCAGCAGATCGCGGATGGAACCATATTCCCATGCCACATGGTCAACGCCGATCATGCCGCGATCATCCGGATCGTCTTCACCGGGCCGGATTACGCCCAGATCCGCGAAGGCGAAACGGTGGTGTTCATCATCAAAGGTCAGGAAGGCGAGCGCGGGATTACGGTATTGCACCTTCGCACCGAACACTTTCGCATACCATGCCAGCATCTGTTCGAAACGGCGGGTGCGATAAACAACATGGGCCATTTGCTTGGGAACGACTGGCATGGCGGCCTTCTTCCTGAGGTTGGGTGTTAATTGTTCCGGGGCGTACAGTGCAGTGCCTCGGTCATGAATTTACGCATAGAAGTAGCGCTCCTCGACAATCTTCTCGTCTCGCACGGTAAACACCGCGATTTCGCTGAAAGGTTCACGTTTGCCGGTTTCAGCAGCGGTAATTTCCATGTCGAGGAACAGCGCGAAGACATTGCCGGTCACGAATGGTCCGTCGATTGCCAGTTCCGCCGCATCGCTCGTTTCGATCCATTCCAGCAGCTTGGCATGTGCGGCGGCAAAGCCGGTAATGCGCCGGGTCTGGCCCGATGGATAGCGGGCCGGTTCAATCCGTACGATGTCATCGGCCCAATATTTCTCGGCTGCCTCAACGCTATTGCCCGTGAGCAGCATCTGCGCAAAATCTTTCGCAAGATGGTCAATAGTCATAGGCCGTTCGCTGCTTGGCAATCTGCAGGGGGCATTCTGGCTGGTGCGGGGATTGTGCCATCGCATGCTCCGTTCGTCTGGTGGCACGGGTTGCTGCCCGGCGGATGTGGGTCGCAATCATCCGCCGGGCAACCCGGTCAGCCCGCAGGCAATCTTGTATCGGCGGGAAAGATGATCAGAAAATTGTTCATGCCCCCCCCTTCCAATTTTCATCCAAGGGAGGTTTCACGGCTGCCGGACGGAGCCTCCCACCTCGCCCAGCGCTTGAGTTGCCCTCGGGAAATTCGATCTGTCATGAATGCACGCCTGGTTGCCGCAGCGTCAATCAGCGCAGCGTGAATAAAACGTCAATTCTGCATGGGAACGGCGCGAACCGTCACCTTGCCCTAGCCCTGCGACTTGAACTGGCGGTCATTGGCCGCATTATCGGCGCAAGCGGGCATCAGATCGGGCCAACCATATTTTTCCCACGCATCGACCAGACCAAATGCACGTGCGAACGGTATGAATTGCGGACTCAGGCGTATCTGCCGGACCGGCTCTATATCAGTCCACAGGCTCATCAAACCGATCATGTTGGCTGGATGAATGCACTTGCCATAGGTCTTCAGGACCAGGTCGGTATGCCCCATCCAGATTGCGGGCAAAGTGATCGAGGGATCGCATGGATCATGCATGGTCGCGTGCAGGCCATCGAGCATTTGGCAATAGAATGCGCGGTCCTGCTCCTTCCCGCTCAAACATCCCTTGGCTGCGATGGTCCAGTAGATATCCATTGCCTCTTCGGTCATCGGTTCGGTGCCGACTGGCGGAAAGATAACCGAATTCATCAATCTGCGGGTCTGGCGGTACGTTTCCACGGCACGGTCCCGGTCGCCCGATGCCGCAATTGCCACCGCATGCCACATTGATGGGAAGCCCAGATCGGTCATCCGCTGGCCAGCTGCCATGGCACCATCGATGTCCCCCAGATTCAGATAGAGCGTGGAAAGCACGGCGTAGCTGCTCCCCTGCACCGGATCCTGCCGCAGGGCCCGTTCGATGTACGGCGCGGCATCTTTTGTCCGCCCGATATACAGCAGAAAAGAGCCTAGGCGGATACATACGTAGGGATTGTCAGGTTCAAGCGCGAACGCCTCATACGCAAGATCGAGTGCACGGAGCGGATTTTTCAAAGTCCACTGATGAATCGCCAGCATGGCCCGGGCATGGCCCTGCCGTGGATCCTTATCGATGGCGATCTGGGCCAATTCGGCCATTTTCCGGGATTCGGCAGTCCGGTCCAGACACGGGGTATAGACAGCCTTGTTGACATGCGCTTCGGCCAGTGCGGCCCACCCTTCCGAAAAATCGGGATCAAGCTCCACCGCCTGTTCGAGAAGGCCGGTTGCCGTATCCAACAGATTTTCACCGATGGCCCGGCTGGTCAGCGCGCGGCCCTGGAGATATAGGCTGTAGGCATCGCGGTTGGCGGTCATCTTGCGGCTAGCGGCGCCCTGTCCATCCACTTTTAAAGTGCGGCAGATGTCGGCTCTTACTGCACTGGCGATTTGTTCGCGCAGGGCGAAAATATCCGTCAGGGTCCCATCGTGGCGGTAAGACCACATCTCGAAACCGGTTTGGCCATCGATAAGACGGACATTGATCCGGGCATTCTCCCCTTCAAAATGAACGCAGCCTTCGACCAGATGGGAAACGCCAAGTTCGGCCGCAATGCGGGGCAGGGGTAGGCTCGTTTCGGCGTATTGCGCTGATGATGTACGGCCCGTAACCAGCAAACCGCGGACTTGCCCAAGGCTGGTGATCAGCTCGTCCACAACCCCTTCGCCCAGCATGCTGGTAACGTTACCGATATTGAACTGGGGGAATGGCAAGACCGCAAGCGAGATCTCTCCACCATGATCCATGAAGCGGGCTGCCTCTCGGTCGCTCGTGGACCGCCCGCTCCAGGCCGACAGGACATGTGCGTATTCTGCTTGCCGGTCGCCGCTGGCCAGCTTCGACAGGCGATCCTGAACCAGGGTACTGATGCGCTGTTCGATCTTGTCGCGCCTGATGCCCAGCCAGCGTTCGAATTCCGGGCTGAAATGCAATTGTTCGAGCAATGGCTCTGCGCCGATTTCCTCCAGGATGGCGCAGGCTTCATCGTATTTGCCAGCGTTCAAAAACGCCTCCAGATCGCCAAGATCGGTCGAAACCATGCCTGCCGGAATGCAGATTTCAGTCCGGCTGGTTTTCAATATGGTGGGGCCGAATTCTTCGAATATCCGGCTGAGGGCAAGAAGGCATTGCCGCAAGCTGGCCCGCGCCTGTGCTTCGAAACGCCCGGTCCACAGCAGCTTGCAGATGTAATCGCGCGCCAGTGGCTCGCCGGGATCCAGCAGCAGCATCGCCAACAGCGCCCGTGCGCGCCGGTTGCCGATCTCGATTTCCCGCCCGCAACTGGAAAACAACCGAAACCCGCCAAAAAGCTTAGCCTTGAATGGCATCCGACATGTGGCCCCACTACCGCTTTACCGCCCCGACCACGAGGCCAAAACGGATTGATCGCAATCAATCGTTCTGGTTTTACCCTATAATCCAGAAAACAAAAAGGACATCAATTCTTGTGATGCCGCGTTGCCAGACAATAAGCCGCTGCGCTGGCGGAGAGACAGGGATTCGAACCCTGGGTACGGTTGCCCGCACAGTAGTTTTCGAGACTACCCCGTTCGACCACTCCGGCATCTCTCCGCGGCGCGACTGTTTGCGGGTTGGCCCGCTCCCAGGTCGATTTGGGAGCGCGCCGGTTAGCCGAAGGTCGGCGGCTTGCCAAGCCCTTACCTCCAGTCTTTCCGGACTTGCACGTGCCATCCATGTGGATCACCGTGCCAATCCGCTTGTTTCGCACCTGCGAAAGCCTATATTCGTGGGCAATGAACCGTACCCAGTTCTTTTCTGCCGCTGCCGGACGCACGATTGATGTACCCCAGCGCGCCAATGCCCGTTTCGGGATCGGTGATGTCGTGCGCCACCGGTTGTTCGATTTCCGCGGGGTAATTTTCGATATCGATCCGGTTTTCGCCAATAGCGAAGAATGGTACGAATCCATCCCGGAAAAAATTCGCCCCAAGCGCGAACAGCCCTATTATCACCTTCTGGCGGAAAACGAGGAATCGTCCTACGTCGCCTATGTCAGCCAGCAGAATCTGCTTGCCGATGCTGAGGGCGGACCGATTGATCATCCCAATGTTTCAGAATTGTTCGGCGAATTCGAAAAAGGGCGCTATCGGATGCGCCGTTCCCTGACGCATTGACCCCTGGCCGGAACGGGATGCGTCAATCCTTCAGCTTCCAGCCGGAACGCAGCACTTTGTAGCAGATAATGGCCAGCGCGATGTTGAGGATACCCAGCCCGCCCGCTGCACCCAGCACTGCGGCATTGGTATCGCCTATATCGCTTTGCCCCAGGAACCCGAAGCGGAAGCCCGAAATCACGTAGAAGAAAGGGTTGAACCGGCTGATCGTCTGAAACAGCGGTGCCAGATTGTCGATCACGTAAAATGTGCCGGACAAGAGCGACAGCGGCGCAACAACAAAATTGGTCACGGCAGCGTTATGGTCGAATTTCTCCGCCCAGATCGACGCCAGCAGCCCGACCAAGGCCAGCATCACCGCACCCATCAGGCCGAACCAGACGATTGCCCAGGGATGGGCCATCGCCAGCGAAACGCCCGGCCACAGCGCCATGGCCAAACCTACCGCAAAACCCACCAGAATCGCCCGGGTGACAGCGGCCAGAACGATACCCGCCATCAATTCGCCTTCGGACAGGGGCGGCATCAGTAGATCGATGATCGTGCCCTGGATCTTGCCGGCGAGCAGGGAAAAACTGGAATTGGCGAAGGCATTCTGCATCATGCCCATCACAATCAGGCCCGGCGCCACGAATGTGGCGAAGGGGACGCCCAGCACTTCACGCCCTGATCTGCCGCCCGATCCATCCCCTCCACCGCCAAGCGCGACCGTGAAAATCACCAGAAACAGCAGGGTTGTGACCGCCGGGGCCCAAATCGTCTGCGTCTGCACCTTGAGAAATCGGCGAACCTCCTTAATATAGAGACTCCACAGCCCGATGCGATTAATGCCGTGGATGATCGGCACGCCGCGCGGGTTGAACCGACTTCCTCCGTCGGTGAAGCTTCCGGTACCGCTTACCGCGGTGCCAGGCTTTTCAGAGTTTTGTTGGGTGCGGGCTTGATCGGCCATGAGGGCGCGCCTAGTGCCAACAGCTTCCGCTGGCAAGTCCGGCTGAACCTGTTTTATTATTGGATTGCTGTGAATGAGCTGGACTGACGAACGCATCGGTACCCTGAAGAAGATGTGGGAAGGCGGATCGACCGCCAGCCAGATTGCCGAGGAATTGGGCGGCGTGAGCCGTAATGCCGTGATAGGCAAGGCGCATCGCCTTGGCCTTAAATCACGCCCGTCGCCGGTGAAGGCAAACGACAAGAAGGCTGATCCGAAGAAGCCGGAGGCGAAACCGGCGGCCAAGAAGGTCGCGCCCAAACCGGCCGCGAGGCCCGCCCCCAGAACCCAGGCGGCCAAGCATCCGCCACGCCCCGTTCCGCCCGTGGCATCACATGCCACACCGGAAGGCAAGGATATTCCTTCGCAGCCAATGCCTAACGCTTCCACCCACCTGCCCAAAATCGTTTCGGTTGGTCCAGGCGGTTTCCTGAGGCAGGGCCCCGGTGATCAACAGCCGCCGATCCCGCCCGCGCCGCCGCGCCGCCTGGTCCCGGCCAAGCCGAGCCCGGAAATCGAGGGCAAGACCAGCCTGCTGGATCTGAACGACAAGGTGTGCCGCTGGCCGATGGGGCACCCTGGCGAACCGGATTTCCATTTCTGCGGCGTGGATGTGAACCCCGGCTTCCCATATTGCGTGGAACATTGCGGCCGGGCATTCCAGGCACAGCTGCCCCGCGGTTCGCGCCGTCCGCCCCCGCCCCTGCCATTTGGCGGCCCTCGGGTCCGTTAAGGCTCACGCCGGATTTCCGATTGACGACCCGCCCGGAATGGCGGGTCGTTTCGATTTCAGCTGCACCGGGCAAGGACTAGCCAACGCGCGCCCTTGCCTCGGCTGCCGTTCTACCGCATCCAACCAGCATGAAATTGGCAGCCCGGCTCTTTCTGATTCTGACGATGGCCCTGTCGGCGTGCGGCGACAGTTCCACTGCGCCAGATGGTCCGATAGTGCTGGCAGCGTCCAGCATGCAGGAAGCGTTGGAGGAAGTCGCGGACGCATGGGCGGCAAAGGGGCATGACCGGCCTGTCCTGTCTTTTGCCGGATCGCCCACGATTGCCCGGCAAATAGAAGGCGGCGCGCCAGCCGACATTGCCTTGCTGGCGGACGAGCAATGGATGGATGAACTGGAAACCATGAATTTTCTGGCGGCGGGCACACGGCGAACCCTGCTTGGCGGCAGGCTGGTCTTGATCGCTCCACTGGAATCGGAAACTGCGCCGGTTACCGAAAATCTCGATAATCTACCGGCCCTGTTGGGACGCAGCCGTTTGGCAATGGCAGATCCAGACAGTGTTCCGGCAGGGCGCTATGGCAAGATGGCCCTTCAGTCGCTTGGTCTGTGGGACGATCTCTCCGGCCAGATCGCACCGACCGAAAATGTCCGAAATGCACTGGTGTTGGTTGGACGCGGTGAAGCTCCTTTCGGCCTGGTCTATGCCAGTGATCTGGCAGCTTCGGACCTAGTGCAAATGGCGGCTGAAATTCCCGATGCGGCTCAACCGCCAATCCGCTATCCGGCCGCCCTGCTGGCAAGCTCAACCGCCCCCGATGCTCAGGACTTCCTCCTGTTTCTGGCCTCGCCCGAAGCCCAGGCCATCTTCGCACGTTATCAGTTTATCGCCCTGGCCGAACGATGATCAGCGCGCTCGAATGGTCGATCATCCTGCTGTCTCTAAAGGTCAGTCTGGTGGCGGTCACGGCCACAATGCCTGCCGCCTATGCGCTTGCATGGCTGCTTGCACGCCGCCGGTTCCCCGGACACAGCCTGCTCGACGCATTGGTGCATCTGCCACTGGTCGTGCCGCCGGTAGTGACGGGCTGGATCCTGCTGATCCTGCTGGGCCGCACGGGGCCGCTTGGCGCGCTGCTGGACCGGTGGCTGGGCATTACGCTGGTATTTCACTGGACCGGCGCAGCACTGGCTGCAGCGGTCATGGCCCTGCCCCTGATGGTGCGCGCCATGCGCCTATCCATCGACGCGGTTGACCGCCGCCTGGTCGCGGCAGGGCGGACGCTCGGGGCGACCCGTTGGCAGGCTTTCCGGACCATAAGCTTGCCGCTCACCTTACCGGGCATTCTGGCCGGCGCAGTGCTCGGTTTCACCCGTTCCCTGGGGGAATTCGGCGCCACGATCACCTTTGCGGCCAATATACCCGGCCAGACCCGCACCCTGCCGCTGGCGATCTATACCGGCCTGCAAGTTCCGGGCGGGGAAGCAGCGGTCACCCGGCTGGCGATCATCTCCATCCTACTGTCGCTGGGCGCGCTGATGGTCAGCGAATGGCTGATCCGCCGCAATACGAACGGGCGCGCGCATGTCGTTTGAAATCGAATTGAGCCATCAGCTTGGCGACTGTGCATTGTCGGTGGATTTTGCCAGCGACGCTGCCTGTATCGCCATCACCGGGCCATCGGGCGCGGGCAAGACGACCCTGCTGAATTGTATCGCGGGCCTGATCACGCCCGATCGCGGTCGAATCGTGATTGGAGGGAGAATTCTGCATGACAGCGCCCGGCAAATCTCCGTTCCCGTGGAACAGCGCGGAGCGGGATATGTGTTTCAGGACGCGCGGCTATTCCCCCATCTCAAGGTCGCTGCCAATCTGGCCTATGGCGATCGGCGGCGCGGCCAGCAGCAGGGTACGATTGACCGGGACGGGATCATCGAAACCCTTGGCATATCCGGGATAATGGACCGCTGGCCCGCGAATTTGTCCGGCGGGGAGATCCGCCGCGTTGCCATCGCCCGCGCGCTGTTGGCACATCCGCAATTCCTGCTGCTGGACGAGCCGATTGCATCGCTCGACCCTGCCCGCAGCGAAGAAATCCTGACCATGATCGAACAGCTTGGCCGCGCGCTTGCCATCCCGATGATCTACGTCAGCCATCAACCGCAGGAAACCGCCCGGCTGACCGACACGGTGATCACCCTGGCAACCCCCTTGCCGCAAAGCACATCGCCCCGCTAGAGAATGCCCAAACAACTCCAATCGAGGATATTCCATGGCGATTTCACTTCATACCGCTCTGATCCCCAGCATGCTGCAGGTTGTGGGATCGGTTCAGAAGATGGTCGACAAGGCTGAGGCATATTGTGACGAGACCTCCATCCCGCACGCCGAGATCATCGGTGCGAAGTTGGCCGAAGACATGTTGCCCTTTGCCTATCAGGTCAAATCTTGCTGGTCCCATTCCGCGCTTGCCATCGCCGGCGTCCGGGACGGCGCATTCATGCCTGATATGAGCCCCTTTCCTGACAGTTTCGAGGGATTGCGTGATGTGCTGGAAAAAACCGCAAGCGAACTGGAAGCCATTTCCGAAGCAGAGCTGGAAGAACTGGCAGGCAAGGCGATGCGGTTTGAAATACCGGGTAAATTCCGGCTCGACTTCACCGGCCAGGATTTCCTGCTGAGCTTCAGCCAGCCCAATTTCTACTTCCATGCGGCCACCGCATACGACATTTTGCGGATGAAGGGTGTCCGCCTAACCAAGAGCGATTTTCTTGGCAGGATGCGGACCACGCCCTCTAGCGAGGCGTAGCAAACCAGATCGTGTGGCGCGG
>JAGXGU010000140.1 GCA_024636575.1 Altererythrobacter sp. | reverse complement strand
CCTCTGGCGCGCGCGCCTTTGGCCCCTTCGACCCCTTCGACCCCTTCGACAAGCTCAGGGTGAGCGGAGAGGTGAGCGGGGAGGTGAGCGCGGGTGAGGTCCTTCGACAGGCTCCCCTTCGACAGGCTCAGGGCGAGCGGAAAGATGAGCGGGGTTTGGATTGTGAGGGGGTTCCTGAAGAAGAAGGCACCACCCCCGGCCCCTCCTCTGAAGAGGAGGGGGGAAGAAAGGGGTGTGCCGCCTCCGGCACCTCTTCTGACGGGGCGGGGGGCGAGATTTGCGTGGATGCGGGCGCGGCGGGGCGTGGCGGGGAGGGGGCCTCGCCGCCTCCCCCTGTTGTGACGCCTCGTGCGCCCGGTCACAATTACTGGACCCGCGCCAAGATGGTGGAATTCCTGCGCGAGCTGGCGGCGTGCCAGTCGGTGGCGCGGGCGGCGCGGGCGGTGGGGATGTCGCGGCAGTCCGCCTACCGGCTGCGCAACCGGCTGCAGGGCACGCCGTTCTCCCTCGGGTGGGAAGTCGCGCTGGAGGCGGGGTTGCAGCAGCTCGCCCATGCGGTGATGGACCGCGCGGTCAACGGGGTGGAGGTGCCGGTGTTCTACCACGGCGAGCAGGTGGGCACGCGGCGGCATTTCGACGAGCGGCTCGCCATCTGGGTGCTCGAAAACCCGTGGAAGGTGGGCCGCCATCAGATCGCGCGCGAATATTCCGGCGAAGCGTTCGACGCGCTGCTCGAGCGGATCGAGTGGGCCGGTTTCGACTGGGAGGAAGGCGAAGCCATACCGGGGCCGGGCGCGCCCGCCGGAACGCCCGATGACCAAGCGCAGGAATGCGAGGACCGGTTTACCCAGGAACGCAGCTGGTATGTCGCGGAGGTGCAGCGGGAGGAACGCTTGCGGGCGCGGCGGCGTTGAAGGGCGAGAAGGACCATTCCCGCATGCCTAATATTATTACACGGCACTATGCGAATATTATATTTTCCTGAGAGCGCCAATCTGTCACCCTGGCGCGGAAAAGTGGCGGAATTCTGCGGGTTTCGCGGGCGGACAGGAAATGTAGGAAGTGTCACTTGTGTAACCCTGTGCGCCGATATCGGGGCGCAGTGGGCGGGGGCTTTGGCGGTGCGGGGGATTTTCTTGCCACTCCCTCCCGGGAGGCGTATTTTCGCAGGAAACGGGGCGCGCGGAGATAGGTTTGGAATATCATAGGAGGATGCCATGACACTACGATTGATCGGCGCCTGCGCCCTGTTTGCCGGGGCGGCGGCTGTGCAGGCAGGGGCGCTGGCGGCCCAGGATGAGCCGCCGGAAGTGGTCTATCTGTTCGCCGATCTCCAGGGCGCGAATGCAACGGGCGGCGGGGACCGCGATGGATACGGCGATATGGCCGCAGCAGTGAAACTGACCGAGGGGAAGCTGTGTTACGAATTATCGGTAGGCAAGATCGCCGCAGCGACGGCGGCCCATGTGCACGAGGGCAAGGCGGGGGTGGCTGGCCCTCCGGTGATCACCATTGCCGTGACCGGGCCGAGGAACGAAACCTGCGTGGAAGCCGACGGCAAACTGCTCAGGAAAATCGCCGACGAGCCGGGCGATTACTACGTCAATGTGCATAATGCGGATTTCCCCTCGGGCGCGATCCGGGGGCAATTTCAGATGTAGGCTGAGTGGGGAGGTGGCGGCTTAGCCGTCCACCACCGCCATTTCGACGGTTCCGTGCCCGCGGGCGACGATGCCGATTTGTTCTGCAGCGGCGCTGGACAGGTCGATGCTGCGGCCATGGCTATAGGGCCCGCGGTCGTTGATCCGCACGGTCACAGACTTGCCATTGTTCGGGTTGGTGACCAGCACCATCGTGCCGAACGGCAGGGTCTTGTGCGCGGCGGTGAGGTGCTGCGGGTTGAAGGCTTCGCCGCTGGCAGTGCGGCGCCCGGCGAAGCGCTTGCCGTAATAGCTGGCGATGCCGCTGCCGAGGGTCCGCAGGGTGGGGGCGGGCTCGACCGGGATCTGGATATCGGTCAGGTCGACAGCGCCTGCCGGTGTGTCGAACTTGCGGGTCGGGGCGGGGATAGCGGCGAATGTACTGGCGAATTCGGCCTGCGAGACCACGCCCTCATCAGCCAATGCCGGGCCGCCGGATGCAGCTGGCAGAATAATCGCCGCAGCCAGGAACAATGTCCGGAAAGACATGCGGCGCGATGGGTTTTTATGCGTTTTCATGGTGCAGCCCATTTACGCGGCAGCGGCGGGCAGGGACAGACGGGCACGGGCTTCTCGTCCTGAAACAGGCTCCGTTGGTCGTAGATGAACGGAAATTTACCATTTTTCCCGGCCGATTTGCCGGAAATGGCTGCTCTGCAAGCTGCTTTGTCCGGCAATGATCAGGGGATGGTATTGCCGATTCGCGGCACCGAATCACTACATATGGGTGTGTGTGCCCGATCGAGTGCCGCTATGTTGGATCGGAGGGATTTGCGGGTTCGACTGCGGTTGGAAATACTGGGGGCCTGAAAAGACGGGCGGGTTTGAAGAGACGGAGGCCTGAAATGCAAATGGGGCCGGCATTGCTGCCGACCCCACTCTCACCTGCGCGTGGCCTTCCGAAGAAGGACTTGGCGGCCGATGTTCCGTTTTCCGTTCGCGCCATATCCGAAGATCTGGGCGATCGTAGACGTTTTCACCGGTGCTCGCGCCGGCATCCGGTTCCTTCCAGTTCCAAGTCCGATCCGAAGATCATTGCCTTCACTTTTTGGTTCCGAGACCGTTCAACCCTTGTTGGCCAAGTTTCTCAAGCGGTTTTGCATTTGCCGAAGCTCTTGCAATCCCATCGATCCCTGACCGGATTGACCAGCCCATAGTGACGCTACTTTCGCGATCCGATCATCAGATTTCTCAGCTCCGGGCCGAAACCCTTTACGAGAAGCCCTCCTGGCCCGCGTGGACAGACACCACTATGCCGAATTGGTTCAATTTCTCTACTGATTTCAGGTCGTTAAACCGTCTTTCAGAGAAGCTTTCTCGCCTTTCCGATGACTTGAGATTGCTCCCGATTGCCGAGTCGGGCAAGTTACTTATCCACTGCGAGCCGATTCAGCGGTGGACAGAGGTGGATAACTCAACGCTTCGTCGCAGAATCTATCGATCGCGTTGCGCCAATAACCGCAGACGCAGGGCGTTGAGCTTGATGAAGCCTTCGGCATCCTTTTGGTCATAGGCACCGGCATCATCCTCGAAAGTGACGTGCTGTTGCGAATACAGGCTGTTGGGCGATTTCCGGCCCACTACAGAGGCGTTGCCCTTGTACAGTTTGAGCCTGACTGTGCCGCTGACCTTGGCCTGGCTCAGATCAATCGCCGCTTGCAGCATTTCGCGCTCCGGCGAGAACCAGAAGCCGTTATAGATCAGTTCGGCATAGCGCGGCATCAACTCGTCCTTGAGATGCGCTGCGCCGCGATCGAGGGTGATCTGTTCAATCCCGCGATGTGCCCGCGCGTAGATTTCGCCGCCCGGAGTTTCGTACATTCCCCGGCTCTTCATGCCCACGAAACGGTTTTCCACCAGATCGAGCCGGCCGATCCCGTGCTTGCGGCCCAAATCGTTGAGCGCCTCCAGCAGCGTTGCCGGGCTCATTGCCTTGCCGTCCAGGGCACAGCCATCACCGCGTTCAAATTCAATTGTGATATATTCCGGCGTATCGGGCGCATCTTCGGGATTGACGGTGCGCGAATAGACGTAATCCGGGGTTTCCTCCCACGGATCTTCCAGGACTTTGCCCTCGCTGGAGGTGTGCAGCATATTCGCATCGGTGGAAAATGGGCTTTCGCCGCGCTTGTCCTTGGGAACCTGGATCTGGTGCTTTTCCGCCCAGGCAATCAAGGCGGTGCGGCTGGTCAGTTCCCATTCGCGCCAGGGGGCAATCACCTTGATATCCGGCGCGAGCGCATAGGCGGACAGTTCGAACCGAACCTGGTCGTTACCCTTGCCGGTCGCGCCGTGGGCGATGGCATCCGCGCCGGTTTCGCGCGCAATTTCCACCAATCGTTTGGAGATCAGCGGGCGCGCGATCGAGGTGCCGAGCAGATAGTCACCTTCGTAACGGGCATTGGCGCGCATCATCGGGAAGATAAAATCACGCGCGAATTCCTCGCGGACATCCTCGATAAAGATGTGCTTGTCCGGGATGCCCATTGCCTGCGCCTTGGCGCGGGCAGGTTCGATCTCCTCGCCCTGGCCGAGATCGGCGGTGAAGGTCACTACCTCGCAGCCGCGTTCGACCTGAAGCCATTTGGCGATCACGCTGGTGTCGAGCCCGCCGGAATAAGCGAGGACGACTTTCTTAATGTCGGACATTCGGAAGCTCCGTTGGAATTCAGCCGCGCCGGTATCAGGCGCACTCCAACATCTCAATCAAATATGGCCGCAGAATATCTATCCGCCGGGCAACAAGCCTTCATTTTCGGCCAGATAATCCCGCGTGATCGGCAGTGTATGCCGGTTGCGGCTGTACTGGATCTGGTAATTGCACATCCCGCCATTTTCGAAAGCCGATGTCGCGCCGGCCAGATAGAATGTCCACATGCGGAAGAACCGCGCGTCATACATCGCTTCTATTTCCGCCTGATGCGCCATGCATTTTGCGTACCATTGGCGCAGTGTCCGGGCGTAATGCAGCCGCAGGGTTTCGGTATCGGTGGCGATCAGGCGGGCTTTCTCACTTGCGGCGAGGGTTTCACTGAGCGCGGGAATATAACCGCCTGGGAAGATGTATTTGCGCGTGAAGGCGTCGGTCGATCCAGGGCCGCCCATCCGGCCGATCGTATGCAGCAGCATCACCCCGTCATCCGTCAATAGATTGGCGGCGGCGCGGAAAAAGGTTTCGAATTGCGGCCGCCCGACATGTTCGAACATGCCGACCGACACGATCCGGTCATAATGAATGCCCCGCGCGGGCAAGTCTCGGTAATCGACCAGCTCGAAGCGTACATCATCGCCCACGCCAGCTTCCCCTGCTCTGGTCCTGGCCAATTCCAGCTGTTCTTCGCTCAACGTGATACCGGTCACACTGACATCGAAATTCTGCGCGAGATATATCGCCATGCCGCCCCAACCACAGCCGATATCCAGCACCCGCTGTCCCGGCTGAAGCGCCAGTTTTGCAGCGATATGGGCCAGCTTCGCGGTTTGCGCTTCGCCCAGGGTCATGCCGCCATCACCGCTTTCCTGCGGCCAATATGCGCAGCTATATTGCATATGCTCCGGATCAAGCATCAGCTGGTAGAGCGCATTGCCGATATCATAATGATGCGCGACGTTGGATTTTGCCGACGACTGTTGATTGACGGAATCCCGCGCGGCGGCAATCCGGTCAACCACGCGCCCAAACAATCCCTTGCGATGCAATGTGCCGCCTTGTTCAAACGGTTTGTTGGCCCGCAGCAGGAAGGCGAGCTGCATGATATCGCCCTGTTCGATGATCAGACGGCCATCCATGAAGGCCTCACCCGCGCCAAGCCGAGGGTCGAGCACCAATTGACGGGCAACCTTGTCATCGGCGAAACGGACGCGGATCTCGGGAAATCCAGGTGTTGGCGTGCCTATGCTGTGCTGCCTGCCATTGACATGCACGATCGTCAGGACGCCCTTGGAGATTATTCCGCCCATGACCCGATCAAGCAATGCTGCGCTGGCCATCTAGAGGCTCCTTTCATCCGATTGAATGGATAACATCTTATTCTGCTGCAATTTTCAGCGCCGGATCAAGGCTCCATACCGGTATGTCCGCTACATCGCGCAGCCGTGCGCTTTCTTCGGTCATGAAATCGCGGGTCATTGGCATGGCCGCCCGGTCCTTCACATAGAGGATCTGCCAATTGACCATGGTGCCATGCCGGAAACTTTGTTCCGCCCCGACCAGATAGAATTGCCACATCCGAAAAAACTCTTCGTCATACAGATCGATAATTTCATCGCGGTGCATGACCGTGCGATTGTACCATTCTTCCAGTGTGTGGCTGTAATGGAACCGCATCGCTTCCACATCCATGATTTGCCAGCCCGCTTTCTCGCTCTGGACGACCAGTTCGGACAGGGCAGGGATGTAACCGCCGGGGAAGATGTACTTCCGGGTCCAGGCGTCGGTCCGGCCCGGTTCGCCAGTGCGGCCGCAGCAATGGGAGAACATGATACCATCGGGCTTCAGCAGCTTGTGCGTATGTTCGAAAAATTGCGGGTAATGCGGTGTGCCGACATGTTCCAGCAGACCGACGGATGAAATGCGGTCAAATTGCCCTTCGACATCGCGGTAATCCATCAGTTCGAATTTGACCATGTCGGCAACCCCGGCTGCCTCGGCCCGTTCCTTGCAGAATGCAATCTGGTCTTCGGCAAGGGCGACACCGAGCACTTCGCAGCCATAATGTTCGTGCAGATACATGGCGAAGCCGCCCCAGCCGCAGCCGATATCGAGCACCTTCATCGGCGTGCCATCGGCAGCGGGCCTAATGAACATTTTTGCTGCGAGATGCGCCTTCTTGTCCATCTGTGCCTGTTCCAGGCTGACGTCCGGTTCGCGGTAATAGCCCATCGTATATTGGCGGTCTTCGTCGAGGAACAATTCATACAATCGCCGGGTCAGATTATAGGTGTGTTCGGCATTCTTGCGGGCTTTCGCCTTCAAATTGATGCTGTCTGCCTTCGCGACGAGCCGGTCCAGAAGTTTACGCAAGACCCCCCTGGCCTTGATCGCATCATCCCCCAGCCGCTTCGCATTCATCGTTACCAGCAGGATCATGTCGCGGATATCATGTGGTTCTTCCACCACCAGCCAGCCCCACATATAAGCTTCGCCCGCACCGAGTTGGGGATAGCGTGCAATGTGGCCCAATGCCTTGGGGTGGGTGAAGCGGATGCGGATAGGTCCGCGTGCATCCATTGCTTCGGCGCTGGTTCCATAAGTGTAAACCTTGCCGTCGTGATCGGTAACGATCAGCTGGCCTGTATGGATTGCCTGCTTCAGGAATTTATCGAGTAGCCACATTGTATCCTTATCCCCTTGATATCCGGCTGCAAACACCGTGGCGCCTGGTTGAACCAACTGTCAACGGTTCCACCATGCCACAGTGAAATTCTGATTAATCGGTCATATTCCGGCGTACCATTGGTAGCCGTGGTGATCCTCCCAATAGCCGCCTTGGCCAAGGCCGACATCATCCAGGCTGGAGGTAGCATGGATCGCGGTGAGATATTTGGCGTGCTTGTATCCCAGCTGCTTTTCGATCCGCATCCGCAGGGGCGCACCGTTTTTGACCGGCAGGCTTTGCCCGTTGAGCCGATGCGCGATAATCGTTTGCGGGTGCATCGCATCGACCATGTCGACGCTTTCGTAATATGGGTTGCCGCCCAGCGCATCGGCGCAGCGGAAGACAATGAAGTTTGCTTCTTCGCTGATGCCTGCAGCCTCCAGAATGGTGGCCAATTGCGGGCCGGTCCATTCCCCGATCGCGCTCCACCCTTCCACGCAATCATGCCGGGTAATCTGCGTGCGTTGGGGCAATTTGCGCAAGGCTTCGAGTGATAGCGACATCGGGTTCCTGACCAGGCCGCTGACTTCCAGCCGCCAATTGGCGAACCCTTCCGCCATATGCTGGCGGTATTCATCGGTATCGACCGTTACCGAACCATTGCCGCGAAACACGGGCGAGATATCCGCCCTTGCATATTCGCGGACCAACGCAGTCCGGTTGGACAGCGCGCGGTGGGCCTTGCGGTGCCAATCTTCGGCGGCAGACAGCAGCGAGGAACCGACTTTGGAATCTGCTACCTTCGAGCAAGCGCCGACAAACATCGCGCCCATTGCGGCGATTAGTGCACGGCGCTTCATGCCCCGCCTCCCTTGATCATGTCGCCACCCGTGATCATGGCGCGGATCTGGCCAATCGGACCGGTCAGCAAGACCAGCACGATGTGAACGGCGGTGAAGGCGAAAATGCCCCATGCGAAAATGAAGTGGATGGAGCGCGCACTCTGCCGCCCGCCAAGTACTTCGACCAGCCACGGTGCGGCGGATTCGAAGCCCGGGCTGATGGCGAGGCCGGTAAAGATCATGCCCGGAAGCAGCACGCCTAGCACGGAACCGTAAGCCATTCTCTGGAGGAAATTATACTTCGCCGGCCCATGATTGAATTTCAGTTTGAGGTGATTGATAACATCGGCCCGGATCGCCTTGGGGTGCCATTCCCTGCCGCTGGTGCGCAGGTCGCGCCAGAAATGGCGGTTGACCAGCATGGCAATCCACATGAACATCAGACCCAGGGCAAATGGCCATGCCATCAATATGTGCCAGTCACGCGCGCTGGCCAGGCTGTAATAATTCGGGATCGTGGCCCAACCGGGAAAACGCGGCACCGCCAGCCATGCCTGATCGGGCGAAAAGCCCCATTGGCCCCAATAGAGATACCGGTGCGCATTCGAGATATTGAGGCCGGACATGAACAGGATCACGACACTGACCAGATTGAGCCAGTGCCATAAACGGACCGAAAGCACATGGCGTTTCATTGTGCGCCATCCTGGCGCGCGAGATAAATTACGTCTCGTGGCTGGGCCAACAAATGCTGGCCGCTGTCGATGAACAATGTTTCGCCGCTGGCCAGCCAGCCATGGGCGAGGAAAAGGGCGGCATCGGCCATTTCAGCCGCTCCAGTCTTGCGGCCGAGCGGATTGAGCCGGTGCGAGACTTCGGTTTCATGTTCCGCTTGATCATGGCTAGCCAGGATCGCACCCGGTGCCAGGCCATAAATGCGGTCGTTCCGGCCTGCCGCCCCCATCGCCAGCATCGGTATGGTGGCAGCCAGCGCATGTTTGCTCATCGTGTAGGAAAAGAAATCCGGATTGGGGTTCTCCAGCTTCTGGTCGGTGATATGGATAATCCGCCGGCCACCCTTTGCGCGTGCACGGCGGAGAAATGCCTGCGCCATCATCACCGGGGTCTGGGCATTGATCTGCATCGCCTTCCGGTTCGTTGCCAGGTCAAGTCTGGTTGCATCATCGGGAACAAATACCGATGCTGAATTAATCAGGACGCACCAGTCATCCAGCCGCTGCGCCAGCGCCTCGACCATGGCGACTGCCGCTGCGCTGTCACCAAGATCACAGTAAATGCTTTCTGCGGACGGCAGGGTGGCGGCCAGCGCCTGTGCCTCGGCGGCGGATGAACCGTAGTGGATCACCACATGCCATCCGTTCCGGCCAAAGTTGCGGGCCATTTCGGCGCCAATCCGTTTCGCCGCACCCGTGATAAGGACCGAGGGCAATGTCATTCAGTCCGCCGCCAGGTAAAACGCGAATGGGATGCATGGAATAGCATGCGCCACTTTGACCATAGTCCGCGGCGCTAGGGAAGTCTCAATGCGGCAGATAAAAAACGGGCGCGCTGGCCCAAGGCCGGCGCGCCCCCACTTCATTCCATCATGCGGTTAGCGGCAATTGAGGCTGCCCCGATCGATCTCGCGCCCGATCAAGCCGCCGCCGACCGCGCCGATAATTGCGCCAAGGGTGCGGTCACCGCGACCAGCGATTTCGTGTCCGGCCAGCGCGCCGACCCCGGCACCGATAACCAGGCCGGTCGTGCCATTGTCACGCCTGCAGTAATAGCGCCCATCATCGCCGCGCCACATGCGGTCATTCCGCGAAATCCGGCGCGGTTCGTAATAGCGGCCACGATCATCATATCGGCGATCATGATCCTTGGCGCGCTTGCCATAGGCTTTTGCGTGGGCTGGCGGGTCAGCCATGACGGGTGCGGCGGGAACTGCGAGCGCGGCCGCAGCGGCGGCGAGGATGAATGTGCGCATGGTAAGAGTGCCTTTCAATCGAATTTGCGAATAGCGGTATGGATGTGATCATCCAATTTCGCCCCACAACCTAAGATGAACGATGTGATTCGGCGGCCAGGCATATTTGAATTGTGCGATATTCCGGTGGTTTATTGTGCCGAATGGGCTGCCGCTTCCCGGTCGCGCTCGGCCCGGGATTTCTTTTCCGCACTAGTCCGCAGCTGGCCGCAGGCGGCATCGATATCGCGCCCGCGGGGGGTGCGAACAGGTGCGCTGATACCGGCCTCGAAGACGATATTGGAAAAGCTTCGAATGCGTTCCGGCGTCGAGCAATCATAGGGTGCGCCGGGCCAGGGGTTGAACGGGATCAGATTGACCTTGGCAGGCAAATCATAGCGTTTCAGCAGGCGGACCAGTTCATGCGCATCCTCGTCGCTGTCATTCTTGTCCTTCAGCATCACATATTCGAATGTGATCCGCCGCGCGTTGGACGCGCCGGGGTAATCGGCGCACGCCTTCAGCAATTCGTCGATCCCGTATTTCCGGTTGATGGGCACGAT
>JAGXGU010000139.1 GCA_024636575.1 Altererythrobacter sp. | reverse complement strand
GCGAAGTCGAAATCGCCTATCCGCACCCCAAGCTGGAAGGCATCCTGGCCGAAACCTACGGGATTTTCGTCTATCAGGAACAGGTGATGCAGGCAGCGCAGATCCTGGCGGGATATTCGCTCGGAGATGCAGATTTGCTGCGCCGGGCGATGGGTAAAAAAGTCCAGGCGGAAATGGACACGCAGCGCACCCGCTTCGTCGATGGTTGCAAGGAAAATTCCGGCATCGACAAGAAACAGGCCAATGAATTGTTCGATTTGATCGACAAATTCGCGGGCTATGGTTTCAACAAATCGCACGCTGCCGCCTATGCCCTGCTGGCCTATCAGACGGCGTGGCTGAAGACCCATTACCCGCATGAATTCTATGCCGCATCGATGTGTTTCGACATGCATCAATCCGAAAAACTGGCGATCTTCGTCGATGACATGCGCCGTGCTGGCTATGCGCTGGAGGGGCCGTGCATCAACCGCTCCGAACCGGAATTCAGCGTCGAGCGGACGGACGATGGCTATGCCGTGCGCTATGCACTGGCGGGCATCCGCAATGTCGGCGAAAAAGCGATGGGCGCAATCGTGGCGGAGCGGGAGGCGCATGGCTGGTTCGACAATTTGCAGGACCTGTTCGAACGGGTGCCGCCCGGTTCGATGAACCGCCGCGGGCTGGAAGGCCTCGCTGCGGCGGGCGCGCTGGACCGGTTGGAGCCGAACCGTGCCAAGGTGTTCGAAAATGCCGAGATGTTGCTGGCGGTGGCCGATGCGGCGGAACGCGAACGCAACAGCGGGCAGGGCGGGTTATTCGGCGGCGAGGACCACGCGGTGGAACCCATCCGTCTGGCCGACACCGAAGAATGGTCCCGCGCCGAGCGCATGGCGAAGGAACGGGAGAATTTCGGGTTCTATTTCTCCGCCCATCCGGTCGAGCAATATCGCGCCGTCGCATCTGCCAATGGCGCGCGCAGCTTCGCCAGCCTGATGGAAAGCGGGGCCCCGCCGGGGGGGCGCGCGCCCGCGGTGATGGCCGCGATGGTCGAAGGCGTGAAACGCGGCAAGACCCGCCGCGGCAAGGATTTCGTGCGCGCCAGTTTCTCCGACCCGTCCGGCCAGTTCGACGCCGCCTGTTTCGAGGAATCGCTGGTCGAAAATTTCATCAAATGGGCCGCAGAGGGAACCTGCATCCTGCTGAATGTCGAACTGGATTCGCCCAGCCCGGACGAACCGCCGCGCGTGACCATTCGCGGCGGCAGGCCGCTGGACGAGGTCAAGGGCGGGTCACGCATGCTGCTGACGCTGGATATCCACCGCGCCGACGTGCTGCATGATCTGAAGCTGGAACTGATCCCCGGGGCGGAAGGCCGCGGCGAAGTGCTGGCAACGCTGCATGCCGATGGCGGCGCTCTGCCGGTGGTCCGGCTCGGCCGCGATTTTCAGCTCGACGGTGAATTGGCCGAGCGGCTGGAACAGATCGAGGGCATTTCCAACGTCTCGCTCAGCACCCGGCGCGGGCCGACGCATTTACGGCTGGTCGCCTGAACCAGCTTCCGGTGCGCGCCGCGCGGGCGGATATTTCGCGAAAATCGTGCTGTACCGGCTAAGTACCAGCAGCGCCGTGGGTATCAGCAAGGCGTTCCAGATATCCTTCCAGTTTCCCCACAGGTCCACTCTTTGCGCCAATTCCAGGCTCCGCAAAATGTCCCAAGCCTCTCCGATGATCGCGACACTCAAAACCAGCAGCCAGGGCCGCCATTGCCGGGCTTTCCATCCGAAGATCAGGCACGATCCCAGATATAACCCCATCGCAATGTAAATATGCAGCGCGTCCTTGGACAAACCGGACAGGGCGATCAAAAGTTCCTTCAAGGCTTCATAATTGCTCATTTTCGTCCCGTAACCCCAATTGCCTTGCCGTGAAAGGGCGGGCATGGGTAGCAAAACACCATGTACAGGAGATGGATATGCACGTGCTCGGCGCCATGCAGGATTGGGACCTCAACGTAACCCGGCTGATCGACCACGCGGCCCGCGAACACGGCAGCCGCGAAATCGTGACATATTGGGCCGATGGCAGCGAAACGCGCACCGATTGGGCGGGCATCCGCCGCGATGCGCTGAAGATGACGCAGGCGCTGCAGGCCGCCGGGATCGGCAAGGGGGACCGGATCGCGACGCTGGCGATGAACCATTCGCGCCATCTGGTGACGTGGTACGGCGCGGTCGGTGTCGGCGGTATCCTGCACACCATCAACCCGCGCCTGTTCGAAGACCAGCTGGAATATATCGCCAACCATGCCGAAGACCGGGTGCTGCTGTATGATGCGGCGTTCCAGGGCGTGGTCGACAAGATGAAGCCGCTGTGGACCACCATCGAACACTATATCTGCTTCGATAGCGGCGAACATTCGCCCGCGTTCGAGGACTGGATCGCCCCGTTCGACGGGGATACGCAGTGGGCCGAAGTGGACGAGCGCGATCCCTGCATGCTGTGTTACACCAGCGGCACCACCGGCCATCCCAAGGGCGTGTTGTACGAACACCGATCGACCTTGCTCCACGCGATCAGCGGGTTGCAGCCGGCCATCTTCGATTTCCGGGCCAGCAGCGTGATGTTGCCCGTTGTTCCGATGTTCCATGCCGCCAGCTGGGGCCTGCCCTGGGCCGGGGCCGCAGCGGGGATCAAATTCGTCTATTCCGCGGTCAACGATCCGAAAGTGTTGTGCGATCTGATGGCGCGTGAGGGGGTGACTCATTCCGCCGGCGTGCCGACCGTGTGGCTGGCCATGTTCCAGCACATGGACGCGACGGGGGAGAGCTTGCCCACGCTGAAACAGGCGATCATCGGCGGTTCGGCGGCACCGCGTTTCATGATCGAACGGTTGATGAAGGCCGGGGTCCGCGTGGCGCACGCCTGGGGCATGACCGAAACATCCCCCATCGGCACGACCGGGGCGGAACCGCATAATTGGGACGAAATGTCGTTCGACGAGCAGGTTTCGGTCAAAGCCAAACAGGGCGTGCCGCCGTTCGGAGTGGAACTGCGCTGCGTCGATCTGGACGACATGACCACTGTTCTGCCGCGCGACGGCGAAACCTCGGGCGCGCTGCAGATCCGCGGACCGTGGGTGATCAAACGCTACTTCAAGGCGGAGGAGGATGCGACCACACCCGATGGCTGGTTCGACACCGGCGATGTCGGCATCCTGTATCCCGATGGCACCCTGCAGCTGACCGACCGGACCAAGGATGTGATCAAATCGGGCGGCGAGTGGATCAGCTCGGTCGAACTGGAAAACGAGGCAGTGGCGCATCCCGCTGTGGCAGAAGCAGCAGCGATCGGAATGCCGCATCCAAAATGGGACGAGCGCCCGGTGCTGTTTGTGGTCCGCAAGGAAGGCGCAGAACTATCGAGCGCGGATGTGCTGGAATTCCTGTCCGGCAGGATTGCGAAATGGTGGATGCCCGATGCCGTCGAATTCGTGGACGAGATTCCCCACACCGCAACCGGCAAGATTTCGAAGAAAGACCTGCGCGCGCAGTTCGCGGATTATGTGCTGGCGGATACGGAATGAACTACCTCAACCCCACACGCGAGGCCTTCGATTTCTTCAAATCGCTGCCCCGCGACACGCCGATAAACATGCTCAACCTGCTGCGCTACCGCGATAGGGCGGAGTATCCGGAGGGCCATCCGAACGCGGCCAAAGGTTGGACCGGGCGGGATGCCTATGCCGAATACGGCAAGACCAGCGGCCCGATCTTCAGCCGCGTGGGCGGCTCGATTATCTGGCGCGGAAAATGGGAAGCCATGGTCACCGGCCCCGACGACAAGCATTGGGAGGACGCCTTCGTCGCCGCCTACCCGAACGCGGGCGCGTTCCTGGAAATGATCACCGACCCGGAATACCAGAAGGCGGTAGTGAACCGCAGCGCCGCCGTCCTCGACAGCCGCCTGATCCGCTTCGCACCGGGCGAAAGCGGCGGCGCATTCAGCTAATTCCTCCCCGTGCCGAGGAGGATCGTAGCCGCCGCATCTGCTCGGCGGTTTCGGGTGTGTGCGCTTTGGGTTCAATGTGCGGGTGAACGTCTGCTAACGATGGTGTTTTGAAAAAAGCGGACATACCGGACGCGACCCAATTTCGGTCAGTCGCTCTGCGCTGCCAAACCGTTAGAGTTCAATGGAGCCACAGCATTCTTAAAGGTCGAAAGCTTCACAGATTTCTTTCGCGATCAGGTCCGGAGGCCCCTGCGAAGTGTCCACTTTTAGATCGTATGTCCGTCCTCTATGAACGCGCCCAAACTGACCATGTGCGAGGCCAATCTCCCGATCACCTCTGGCGTGTTCTCGTTCTCGAACCACCTCTAAGGGCGCGAATAGCCCTATTAAACGGAAATCGAATTGCTTGAGCAATCGACGATATTCAATGTCTTCATTGTCGAAAAACACGTCATCAACAATCATGTTGTTCCCGCGTTCGGCCATGGAGGCAATGGCAGATCGCATGCCCTGCAGCGCTCGCTCGACTATGTGTCCGGTTCGTACCTCTATGGTCTGGCTATCTATGCGCTCAAAAACCAGCCCATCATGGTGCTCGAAAGCGCGAGGAGGCAGCATTGCAAGGAAGTCGTCCATCTGAACATGCAAAAATGGCTTTTGAGCAATGCGTTGAATAGCCTTGGCTACTGAGGATTTGCCAACGCTGCTTACCCCGTTGAGGACGATAACCTGAGTTTGCCGACGGCCGAGTGTCAGTGGGATAGCCATGATTAGTGAATTCGCCGATTTTGGTCGCTAACGCAAGGCTGGCGGCAAATGCCGCCATTCGCCTTCCCACGACATTTCTGACATTCACGGTTTGTTGCGCAGCGCCTGTAAGCGGACATTCCAAAGCCTAGTCTTAATACAGCGCCTCCATGCTCGCACCCGCGATTGGCGTTGATCGAACGGTCGAAGGGAATATCGGGCGACTGGTTGAAGCTGAGGATGGTTTTGGGGTGTTCCTCCGTCACCGTGGTGCGCAGCTTTGGGGCCGGTCCGTCCAGCGCCTTCGCCGCGTCCGGAAATGGCTGGGGCAATTCGTTCGCCCATGTGGAGAAAATAAACGGAACAAAGCGGCGATGTGAGGGGAAATTACTGTTCGCTCAGGTGTGTTACTTCATGAGGACGAGGCATCAATTCCCCGATTCACGTCAATCGGCTGCGGCCACGCGCACACCGCTGCCGCCGGTAATGCCCGGAAAGGTCGGCCACATGCCCTGCGCCAATGCGGCCCGGCTTTCCGAAGCGCCGCCAGCCTGGCGTTCATACATCCAGTAGTTACGCATCACGATGGCGACATAGCCGCGGGTTTCCCAATAGGGGATCGATTCCATATACAGCAGCGGATCACCCTGATCGTTGATCTCCGTGTTCCACCGCGTGATCGGGGTCAGGCCGGCATTATAGGCGGCCATGATCTTGGGCAGCAGCCCGCCGGTGGCGCGGCTATCCCGCAGGCTTTCCAGCGCGCTTTGCCCGAAGGCCAGACTGACGGAAGGGTCGGCCAGATTGGCGTAGCTGGCGTTCATGTTGAGCGAGGGCGCATGTTCGCGCGCGGCGATCGGCATGATCTGCATCAGGCCCTTCGCCCCCGCCGGGCTGACCACTGCGGTGCGGAAATTCGATTCCTGCAAGGCATGGGCATAGGCGAGTGCCGGATCGACTTTCCAGCCGGTGGTCGGCTGCCATCTGGGCGCGGGGAAGCGCAGCGCCGGTTCGGCCCGCGCGCCGCGCGGGGCATTATGCGCCATCCACAATTGGGTGGAAGGCAGGCCGAGTTCGCGCGCGAGGCGCGACAATTGCGGATATTGATCCGGTGCACCGATGGTTGCCTGATGCCGCAGAACGCTGTCCGCCAGCGTGTCGCGGCCGATTTCTGCCAAGGCGACGGCCGTGCGGACATTGTCCACATCGCGCACCTTTTGCCAGTCGGCCATGTCGAAATCTGGCGTTTCATGCGTGGCCGGCAGCGACTGGTGCAATTGTTCGGCGGCAAGCATGCCGTATAATGTCTCGTCCAGCCGGGCCGCGCCGCGCAGCAATTCCTGCGCCTTTTCCGGGGCGCGGCAACGGATATTGGCGCGAGCAGCCCAGTAATAGGCGGCCGATGTCAGTTCTACATTCGTCGAGCCTTGCGCAGAACGTTCGAAATATTGCCCGGACTGTTCGCAATCACCCATGCGCCATGCGGCCAGTCCGGCAACCCAGTCCCCTTCTGCCACCCATGGCCCGCTGCCTTGGCCGACCGTCTGTGCCATCGCGAATGCTGCGGGATCATTGTTTTCAATGTAATAGCTGAAGGCGATACGCTGGCGCCATTCGGCCCGTGCTTCGCTGCTCAGATTGGCGTCGATCCCGTCCAGCAACTGGCGCGCGCCATCGGGATTATCATTCTTGATGTTTTCCAGGATTGCGGATTGGATCGATCCGGGCATCGTGCCGTCGGAAGTTTCCCGCGGGCGAATGCGCTTGGAGCTATAGGGCTGGTTGGTAAACTGCTGCGCGCGCGGTAATTCGGGAAAATATTCCAGCCCGCGTGTCTGGCCCAGCCGGACCAATTTCTCGGCCTGGGGCAGATTGCGGCCTTGTTCGAGCCATGATGCGATTTCGGGGGCTTCCACCCTGGGGCTGCCCGTGTGGAGGTAGAATTCCGCCTTCGCCACTGTGTGCAACGGGCCGTCATTGCGCGCTGCCAGCATGGCGTTGACGCGCGCCCAGTCTTCGCGGTCGATTGCGCTGAACAGAGCGATATAATATTCACGGTCGGCGCGGCTGAGCAATTCGGGCGCGGAACTGCTGTTCAGCCGGGCGCTGTAATAATTTGCGGAGCTGCTGCTGGCATTGGCAGCGGTGCCTACCCCGCTCAGGCCCCCACACAGGCCCATGCCCGCAAGGGCGGCCGTTGCGATCAATCGTGCCGAAGATATCTTGCCCAGAGTGCGTTTCACGTTTGCCGTCCGTTCAATTCACGCTGTCCAGTTCAGCCAGCGCTGCCAAAACCGCTTGCGGCGAGGGGGCGAGCGTAACAATTCAGCCAGCCCCTCTGCGCCCAATATCGGTACGCTGCCCCCTTCATGGTTGAAATCGGGTAAATGTGCAGAGCCTTGCGCCAGATCGTGTCCCAAAAGCGGCCAGATGTTGCGGCCCAGGGCACAAATCTTCTCCGGCGCGGCCAGCGCAATGTGATGGTGCAGCAATTGCGCCAGGCCCGCGGCCTGCAATTGCTGCCAGTCCGCCATCGGGATGTGGCGCGGCAAGGCGGCGGCAAAATATACTTCGTCGGCGTCAAGGCCCATCGCGGCCAGGATGTTGGCGAGGAATTTTCCCAGCGGTCCGGACAGTAAGTGTGCGCTGTCCTGTTCTTCCGGTTCGGCGACGATGATCATCAGTTTTGCGCCCGCCGCGCCGCGCGGGGCAATGCGCGGGAATGATCCGCCGCTGTCCAGGCTCGGTTCGGCCAGCCACCAGTTCTGGAAAGCTGCCAGATCACCCGGCCAGGTGGATTTTTCGCCCCCAAGCGGCGACAGTTCCACTTTTTCAGCAGTGGAATTTCGCGGAGCAGGCGATGTCGGAATCGCGGCCGGAATAGGGGCATAGGCCGGATCAGTCAGTTCCTGCGAAACCTTCTCGTCCGGCAGTGCCAGCCAGTTCGTCGCCATGTCATCGAAGTCAGAATCGACCCCGGCATCCTTCCACCACGCCTGCGCTGCGGCGAATTCTTCGATCAGGGTGGGGGTTTTCGGGCCAGTCATGATGCGCGCCAAGTCTTGACCTGCCGCGCCTCAGCAATCAAGGCTTTCCCACAGATTGGCCCAACAGATTAGCCCAACAGATTAGCCCAACAGATTAACAATGTGATTTTTGCGATGCAATTGGCCGAAGGACAGACAGGGATGAGTGAACGGGAATCGATGCCATGCGATGTGGTGATTGTCGGCGGGGGTGTCGCTGGCCTTTCCGCAGCGATCCGGCTGAAGCAATTGAACGAGGAACTGGAAGTCGTCGTCCTTGAAAAAGGATCCGAAATCGGCGCCCACATTCTGTCTGGCGCCGTGGTCGATCCCAAGGCGCTGGACGAATTGTTTCCCGATTGGCGCGATATGGATTGCCCGATGGCGGAAACACCGGTGACGAACAATTGGCACTGGATGCTGTCGAAGGGCAAAAGCTATGCGATGCCCCATCTGATGATGCCGCCATTCATGTCGAACAAGGGCTGCTACACCGGTTCGCTGGGCAATCTCACCCGCTGGCTGGGCGAACAGGCCGAAGGGCTGGGCGTGATGGTTTTCCCCGGATTCCCCGCCTCGGAAGTGATGTTCAGCGATACCGGCGCGGTGACCGGCGTGGTGACGCAGGACATGGGCGTTGCGGCCGATGGATCGCACAAATCCGATTACCAGCCGGGCATGGAAATCCACGCGAAATATACCATGTTAGCAGAGGGCGCGCGCGGCAATCTGACCAAGATGATGAAGGCAAAGTTCGATCTGGAGGCTGATTGCCAGCCGCAGGTTTACGGCCTGGGCATCAAGGAATTATGGGACATAGACCCTGAAAAACACGTGCCGGGCCGGGTGATCCACACCCAGGGCTGGCCCCTGTCGGAAAGCGATAGCTGGGGCGGCGGGTTCCTGTATCACCAGGCGGGCGGCCAGGTTGCCCTGGGCTTCGTTACCGCGCTTGATTACAAGAACCCCTACGT
>JAGXGU010000138.1 GCA_024636575.1 Altererythrobacter sp. | reverse complement strand
GGCCGAAAATTATGCGTCGCGGGCCGATCCCTCGACCGGATTATCGAAGTGGCGCAGGACAATGGCTATCTCCAGGATTTTCCCAAGACCGTCGATTTCCAGACCGCGATGGGATTGCCGCGGGGTGATGTCCTGATCATGGCAACCGGCGGCCAGGGCGAACCCCGCGCCGCATTGTCCCGCGTGGCGGAAGGCAGCCACCAGATCAGCCTGCAAAAAGGCGATGTGGTGTTGTTTTCCAGCCGCCAGATACCGGGCAATGAAGTTTCCATCGGCCGGGTGCAGAACAAGCTGGCCGAGCGCGGGATCCTGATGGTTACCGATCGGCAGAGCGAAATCCACGTATCAGGCCATCCCGGACGCCCCGAACTGGAAGCGCTCTATTCCTGGATCAGGCCGGAAATCCTGGTGCCGGTGCATGGCGAGATCAAACATATGCAGGAACAAGTCCGGGTGGGTCAGGCCGCTGGCATTCCGCATAATATCTTCCAGAAGAACGGCGATATCATCCGCCTTGCACCGGGCAAGCCGGGCAAATTGGCAGAAGTACGGACCGGGCGGTTGGTGCTGGACGGTGATATTATCGTACCGGCTGACGGAGAGGCGATTGGCATGCGCCGACGAATTGCGCGCGAAGGCGTGATCGTGGTCGCGGTCGATTCCAATCTGAAGCCGCATCTGGAACTGCTCGGCATGCCGCTGGATGAGGATGAGGCCGATTTCGTGGCGGAAGCCTCTGCCGATATTGTCAAGGCATTGCGTGGCCTCAAGGGCACCGCCCGCAAGGACCGCGGGTCTTTGACCGAGGCTGTCCGCCTTGCGACCCGGCGCGCGGCGACGCGGTGGAGCGGCAAGAAGCCGCAGGTCAAAGTGATCCTGATGGGGGGCTGACGCCATGCAATGGACCTCGATTACCGCAATCTATCTGCTGGTCTGGGTGATGTGCGCCTTCGTGATGCTGCCTTTCGGTGTGCGAACGCATGACGAATTGGGGGTGGAGAAGATCCCGGGGCAGGCGGACAGTGCTCCAGCGAATTTCCGGCCATTCCGGCTGATTTTTCGCGCCTCGCTGGTCGCAGCCGTGCTCACTGCATCATACGTGCTCAATTACGAATTTGGCTGGGTTACGGCAGATGACATCAATCTTTTCAAGCCGCCTGAAAATTTGCGCTAGGCCCGTTCGGCGCAGGATAATGTCAGGAGCGCAGCCGTTCGATCGCCTGGGCTAGCGCAACATACAGCTTGCCCATGTCCGAACTGAGCAGCGTCACGCCCAATGCGTGGCCATCACGCGTGGACAGCATGACGCGTAACATGGCTTCGAAATCATGGATGTAGCGGCTGACATTTTCGGCAAATTCGCTGTCAGCAGCATAGATTTCGGCAATGTCGCGCGCTTCTGTATGGTCGAGCAGCTGCACCGCGCGGCGGGTGAATATCCCGCGATCACCGCGCAGATATGATGCCCAGGCAGTATCGGTGACTTCGTTCGATAGAGCCTTGGAAATATCGATCGAATTTGAATTCAGGCTTTCGGTGATCAAGGCGACGCGGCGGGAGAAATCGTGGTCGATCTGTTCCTCTGCCCGTTCGCGTGCGCGGTTCACACGCGCTTCCAGATTGCCCGCAAGTTCGTTCACCTTCGCAAGTTGATCGCGCAAATTGGTCGCAGCTGTCCGGCCTGCATTTGATGCCTTGGCCACGGCTGCTTCCAGCTCCGCCACCGCATTGTCGGTCCGGCTGCGCAGCGCGGTATCGATTGCGAGTGCACTTTCTTCACCGATGCGATCCGCAATTTCCTTGAAGTTCAGTGCCGTTCCGCTTTCAATCTCGCCGATGGCTTCGCGGGTCGATTGTTTCAGGAACGCAATCGAATCGTGCAATTCCGTCCGCGCAGTATCGGACAATCTGGAACTTTGCGCGCCCAGCTCGCCGAGCGATTTTTCCAGCCGTTCGATTTCGCCAAGATGTGCGCTGTTCGCGGCCGTGATCCGGGCGCTGAACCTTTCGATCCTGTCCAGCGCTTCCTGACCATTGTCTTTGGCGCCCATCACATATTCGGACAATTCGGCGCCTTTTTCACTGGCTTCACCCAGCAGAATGCCGATCTGTTTCACCTGTTCTTCCGTGGCGGTAATACTGCCGCTGGCTTCCTTGATCGCTGCGGGCAGGATGTCCCGGCTATGGTCTGAACTGGCCTGGATCAATTCGAGCAGCCGGACGGTATCCTCCGTCAGGCCGGTGATGGCAGTAGTGGTTTCATCGATCCGCTGGCGGTTCTCGTCCAGCTTTTGCGCCAGCGCCTGAGCGCCGCCACCAAGAGCCATTTCGGTGTCGGCCCCCTGCGCGATGATTTCTTGCAAATTCTGTTCGAATTCACTCAGGCGTTTGGCAATCGCTTCGCCATGTTTGTACACGCGCTCGGATTGTTCCATCTGCGCTGCGCGCCGTGCCGCGATTGCTTCGTCGAGCCCGGCCAGGCGTGCGCTGAGGCTTTCAATCGCTTCCTGTTCGTCTTGCGTCATCTGGTTGCGGCGCAATTCGATCTGTTCGTGCAAGGCTGTACTGCGTTCTGCCATGGTCGTATCGACCCGCTCCGCTTCTTCGGCCAGTTCCTGCAATTTGGTGCGTGAAGCAGTGAGCGCAGCTTCGTCCAGCGCTGAAATCCGTTCTACCGCGTCGGTCAGGCGCGCCTGGATATCCTCGATCTGGCCGGTCCAGGTGATGATCGCGCGATCTTCGCTGTCCCGCACGGATTGACCGATTACCTTGCTTTCGTCCCGCAAGGACATCAGGCGCGCACGCAGCGAGACGAGGGCAGCCTGTTCCTGTTCTTCCAATTCCATGCGTGTTCCGGTCAACTCGCCCGACAGTGCATCCACCCGTCGGCGCAGCGCCGAAAGCGCTTCCACTTCGCTGGTGTCCAGTTCAGTGCGGAATTGATCATTGGTGGATCGCAAGGCATCGAACCGGCTTCTGGCGATGGCATCCATTTGTGTAGTCTGCGCCTCGAATTCGGCGAGCGAGGCGTTGATTGACGCTTGCAGGCTGGTGACTTCGCGCTGGGTGGCCTGGCCAAATTCATTGAGCCGAACAAACCCGGCAACCAATTCTTCGATATGGTTATTTGCCGTTCGTCCGGCATTGCCGATGTTGTTGGTCACATCGCGCGCAGAATTTGCGATCACCGGCAGATCATCGCGCAGACGAACCATGTTTTCGAGGGCGGTGGTGCTGACCGTGGCGATGGCGTCCACCTGTGCGCCATTATCCTGGATCAGGCTTTGCAGGTGATCGGCATGGGTCGACAGCCGTTCCCCGGCAGCCCGGCCGAGCGATTCCAGTTCGCGCGATTGGGATCCGAGGAAATCCCGGGCGATGCTCAATTCACGGTTGATGACCGACAGCCGCTGTTCGAGCGCAGCCGATTCGCCGGACAAGCTGCGCGCGACTTCACCGTAACGCGCTGCTTCCCTTGTGCTGTTGCGCAGCGCGAGCATCCACAAGGAGACGATCAGCAGGACCGGAATCGACCATGCTATGATCCACTCGCTCCACTGCGCAGCCCATTGCGTGGAGGTGCCGCTGGACAGAATCTCCGCCTGATGCGCCCATCCGTAAAACGCGGTCCAGCCGGCAATGGCAACAGCTGCCAGGACCGGCAATATCCACGCGGTCGAGCGCGGACGAATGGCATCGTCTTCCCATTCTTCAACATATTCGTCGACCAGCTCGATCGCCTCTTCAGAAACAGGTCCTGCCGTGCCGGTCTGCGGTTCAGGCGCATTGTCGGGGCCCACGACCCTGATTTTCGATCCGTTGTTCATGACATGAAGCTACCACTTTTGATGCCATGTGAAACCCTATCTTAACCCTCACGGCGTTAGAATTGTCGATGATGTTGTATGAAAACGGCGCTCTCGATGCCAATCTGGCTGCTGCTGCAGGCGATGATGCTGCTCTGCTGGCGGAATTGCGTGGTGCGTTTATTGACAGCCTGACCCGGCAGATTGACCTGCTGAAGCGTTCGCGCTGCGATGCGAACTGGGATGTTGCCGCAATGCGCCTGAAGGGCCTGGCGACGAGCTTTCACGCCAGTGACCTGATCGTTCTGGCAGATGAAGCGGTCAATTCCGCCCCGGGTGAACCCACCGTAGTTCGCAAGATCGAGGCATTCCTGGCGGATTTCGCCAGACGGCCCGGCTGAGCAGGAAAGTAATACCTCCGCTTGGCATCGGCGCAGCTGCGCCTTAAAGCATATGCTCCCATCCTTGGCCCAGTCTGGACCCATGTTGGGCCCATATCAGGAGCGTGCACGTGCGGGTCGCTTTACTATCAACCATGGAATCTGTTGCTGCGGCAGGCGGTGATCCGCGCGGATTCCTGGCCGTGGCGGGAAAATCTGTTGTCCAGCACCAGCTGGAATGCGCGCTGGCGCTCGGCTGCGAGAAAATTGCCTGCCATGCGCATGGATTGCCGCAGGAATTGGTCGCGCTGCAGCATCTGGCTGAGAAAGCCGGCGTGAGATTCCAGGTGATTCCTGGCCCGCGCGCCCTATCCGGCATGGTCCGGGCGGCGGATGAATTGCTGGTGTTTGCCGATGGCCTGCTGCCCGACTGCGCATTGGCCGGGAAATTGCTGGCAGATCGCCCATCCGTGCTGGCCTTGCCAGCTGACGAGGGGATTGCCGCCGGATTTGAACGCATCGACCGGGAATATGCCTGGGCGGGACTGTTGATGGTGCGCGGACCAGCGGTCGAACGGCTCGCCGATTTACCGCCTGACGCCGATCCGATCGCAGGATTGCTTCGTATCGCCTTGCAGGCCGGCACGCGGATTGCACCCATGGCGCCCGGCATATTGGCAGGCCGCGAGTGGGGATTGGTGCAGACGGAGGATGATGCCGAAGAATTCGAGGAAGTCTGGCTGGGGCGTCATGTACGGCCAGCCACCTTTGCCGCCCCGTTTCTTGCCGTTGCAGACCGCGCAGCAACGGCGCTGATGAAGCGTTCGGACGGGCGAAAATTCGGTGGTAACGCTGTTCAGGCAGGCGCTGCAGGGATCGGAGTTCTTGCGGGCCTTGCAGCCTGGTTTTGGCAGCCGGTTGCAGGCATGGCACTCATGGCTGCGGCCTATTTCCTGGCCCGCACTGGCGGTGCATTACGTTCGATAGAGGGGTTGGGCCGCACGCCGCCGCAGGGGTATGGCAGAATTTCCGGATGGCTGGGCGCCGCGTTCGATATTCTGCTTGCCGGGATAGTCGGCCTGGCCAGTTTGCCGCAGGATCGCGGAATCGCGATTCTAGGGGCGGCGGTGCTGCTGTTCGCGCTGCACCTTGGCCAGGGTCTCCCGCTGCGCAATTGGAAAATAGTTCTGAGTGACCGTATTTTGTTGGCGGCAACTTTATCGATTGCAGCCTATTTTGGACAGTTAAGTTATGTTTTGCATATACTTAGCGCTCTGATTCTGGTTGCAATACTGCTCGACTTAAGAAGGTCAAAGCTAACGCGGGCTTAACCATGTCGGTTTAAGGACTTAGTCCATGATCGATCGCACTGCGTCCCAATCTGATGAGGCCCCGGTTGAGGCCATGCTCCGCGAGGCATTGGAGCAGGGCGATGCTGTGATCGACACGATAGGCCCGGTTCTGGGTCATTTGCTGGCTAATGATGACGATTCGCTGTTCACCGACGAGATTGTCGCGCGCGTCAGGGGCATCATCCTGCACATCGCATGGCAGATGCTGATGGCGCATGGCAAAGCCGCCGCAACCGAAGATCCCGATGCTTTCGCGAAGCTGCACCGCGAAGGGCTGGCGGCGAAGCTAGCTTCCCATCATGCCTTGTTGATGCATTGCCACGCACTGGCCATGGAATGGCATCTGACGGTTCGCGTGGAACAAGGCAGCGCGATTGACCCGGTTCTGTCACCATTGTTGCAGGCATTGGTTGCATCCGATGATGAAGTCACGGCGGCATCGGCGATGACGGTGCTGGCATCCCAGGCGCGGTTTATCCAGCATCAGCGGCGGATGGAATTGCCGGTCAATGAATTGCCGGGGGATCTGTTTCACCACGCTCTGCTGATCTGGCGCGGCCATATTGCCGATGATGACGCAAGCGGCGCGGCAGATATTGCAGAGCGCGAGTTGCGGGCGTCGTTTGATGAAAGCACTGGCAGGCTGGGGCTGCTGTCGCGCATTGTCGCCAGTATGGGCGGCGGGGCGATGGCTGCGCTGGCGGTCAACCATGCGGGTGCGGCGCTGTTCATTACTGCGCTGGCTATTGCTTCCAATCAGGACCGGGATATTGCCGCGCTATCGACCAATGACGGACAGATGGCCCGGCTCGCACTTGCCCTGCTCGCGGCGGGGTTGGACGCAAAGGCCGTTGAAGAGCAGTTTTTCCACATTCACCCCGATGTGACTTTGCCCGATGTCTTCAAGCTGCTCCGGTCTGACCGGGCGGGGTCCATGCTGGCCGCCAGCAGCCGAAACGCTGCCGGATAGTCATGGCCAGCCCGAACAGAACATATCTTGCCGAGGCACGAAGCGACGCGCGCGATCAATTGGTCGAAGCGCAGGACCCGCTGGCCCAGTTGCAGCACCGCTGCGGCGGTGAATTGCCGGGGATCATCGCAATCCCGGAATTACTGGCGCTGGTCCGAAAATCGCGCAGTTACGGCCTGCGGCTCGCCCGGATGATTCAGGCGGTCGACGGGGATGATATCATCAAGGCATGGGTGGAAGTATCCCCCATCGCCGAAGCTGGCGATGATGGGGCGGAGGGCTGCATCATTCGCCTGGCCAATTGGCAATCAGCACCGTTGCCGCCGGAAGACCGGTCCGCAAGCGAAGACCGCAAGCTGGCCATCGACCGCGCCCTGGCTGGATTCACCGCGCGACTGGATGCAGACCAGCACGTGCTATCGGTAGGCATCACTGCCCCGGACCTGGCGGAAATGGCCAAAGACATGGCGCGCCGCGAAGGGCGGCCATGGACTGATTTCGTCAGCTTTCCCGGTCTTGGCCACCAGCAACCGATCCATTGGCGATTGCTTGATGGAGCCGAATGCGTGATTGAAGGATCAGAGCGGCGCTGGGATGTTACTTTAATCCCGCTTGGCCAGCCGGAAGTCGCCAGCGCGGGTTTCGAACTCTATCTGGTGGCGCAGACGCCATATTCAGCGACCCGGACAGAGGCGGAAATTCCGCGCGAGGCAGGCATCGGCAGCTCCATCGGGCGGGATCTGTCGCCGGTGCTGCGCCAGCCGATTGCCCGGATTATTGCCAATGCGGAAACGATCCGCACCCGGCTCGCAGGGCCGTTGGCGGATGAATACAGCAATTACGCCGCCGATATCGCTTCGGCGGGGCAGCACCTGCTGGCCCTGATCGACGATCTTTCCGACCTCGAGATTGTGGAATCGGATCAATTCACCACCGCGCCCGACCAGATCGACCTGGCCGATGTGGCCCGGCGGGCGGCGGGAATATTGGGCGTGCGGGCGAAAGAACGCAGCATCGAACTGGTTGCACCCCCTTTGGACCAATCGCTGAAAGCGACCGCCGAATTCCGCCGGGTATTGCAGGTTTTGCTCAATCTGGTGGGCAATGCGATCCGCTATTCACCGGAGGGTTCGCAGGTGCGGATCGAACTTGGCCAGGATGGCGTGCGGGCCATCGTTAGCGTAGCCGATAACGGGGCGGGGCTGACGCCGGAACAACAGACAGTGGTATTCGGTAAATTCGAACGGCTCGGCCGGTCCGGCGACGGCGGATCTGGCCTCGGCCTGTATATCTCGCGCCGGATCGCCCGCGCGATGGGCGGCGATCTGACGGTGGAAAGCGCCCCCGGCGAAGGCGCCCGGTTCATCCTGGAATTGCCGGGCGCCGTTTAACGCGCCGCCCGGCAAAATTCTCAGCGCTTATCTACTGGAATGTAATCGCGCTCGGTCGGCCCGGTATAGAGCTGGCGCGGGCGGCCGATTTTCTGGCCGGGATCGGAAATCATTTCATTCCATTGTGCCACCCAGCCCACCGTACGGGCCAGGGCGAACAGCGCAGTGAACATGGTGGTCGGGAAACCGATGGCTGACAGGATCACACCGGAATAGAAATCCACGTTGGGGAACAGCTTCTTTTCGACAAAATACGGGTCGTTCAGAGCCATTTCTTCCAGCCGCAGGGCGGTTTCGAACACCGGATCGGTAACCTTCAGGGCATCGAACACTTCGCGCACGGTCTTCTGCATCACCGTCGCGCGTGGATCGTAATTCTTGTACACGCGGTGGCCGAAACCCATCAGACGGAACGGATCGTTCTTGTCCTTGGCCCGTTCGATATAATGCGGGATGCGGTCCGGCGTGCCGATTTCGCGCAGCATGTTCAGCGCGGCTTCGTTGGCGCCGCCATGCGCGGGCCCCCACAGGCAGGCAATGCCCGCTGCGACACAGGCAAACGGGTTCGCACCGGACGAACCGGCCAGGCGCACGGTCGAGGTCGAGGCATTCTGTTCGTGGTCGGCGTGGAGGATGAAAATCCGGTCCATTGCCTTTTCCACTGCCGGGATCACTTCATATTCCTCCGCTGGAACGCCGAAGGTCATGCGCAGGAAATTACCGGTGTAGGACAGCGAATTGTCCGGGTGCATGAATGGCTGGCCGATGGAGTATTTATACGCGTTGGCCGCAATCGTCGGCATCTTGGCGATCAGCCGGTGCGATGAGATTTTGCGGTGGTCGGGATCGGCAATATCGGTGCTGTCGTGATAGAATGCCGACAGCGCGCCCACAACTCCGCACATGATCGCCATCGGGTGCGCATCGCGGCGGAAACCCTGGTAGAACTGGCGCAGCTGATCATGCAGCATGGTGTGCCGCGTGATCGTGTAGGTGAAATCGTCGAGCTCCTCCTTGGTCGGCAATTCGCCGTTGAGCAGCAGGTGGCTTACTTCCATGAAGCTGGAATGTTCCGCCAGCTGGCCAATCGGATAACCGCGGTGGAGCAGCACGCCTTCTTCGCCATCAATAAAGGTCAGCGCGCTTTCGCAAGAAGCAGTCGAGGTGAAGCCTGGGTCAAAGGTGAAGGCGCCGGTCTGGGCATAGAGCTTGCGGATATCGACCACGTCGGGGCCAGTGCTGCCCTCCAGAACAGGGAAATCCAGGGATTGCCCGCCGATTTCCAGTTTCGCCTGTTTGTCCGCCAACTTCATTCTCCTTCAAATATTATGCTTCAGCGCGGGGCCTTAGCCTGCGCGTCAATTCGCGCAATGGCTTCTTCCCGGCCGAGCAAGACCAGCACATCGAAAATTCCGGGGGATGTTGTTGTCCCCGTCAGCGCAGCGCGAAGGGGCTGCGCGAGCTTGCCGAGGCCCAGTTCCAGATCCTCGGCCATTTGTTTCAGACTGGCCTCCAGGGCCTCGATTGTCCAGTCATTTTCTCTGCCCAAACGGGCGGAAATCTGCGCCAGAAGCGCCCTGGATTCGTCACCCAGCAGCCCGGCTGCCTTCTCGTTCATTTCCAGTGGGCGGGTGGCAAACAGAAATGCTGCGCCTTCCGCCAATTCATCGATCGACCGGGCGCGTGTTTTCAGCACCGGCATGGCCTGCGTCAACAGCGCGATATCTGCGCAAGGGCCGATTTTTGCGGCAACCAATCCGGCCAGACGGGGATCGTCCGCCTCCCGGATGTAATGGCCATTGAGATTTTGCAATTTCTTGATGTCGAAACGCGACGGGCTCTTGCCGACACCGCCCAGATCAAAAAGCTCGACCGCTTCCTGCTTGGTGATTTCCTCGCGGTCACCATGGCCCCAGCCCAGCCGCAGCAGGTAATTGAACATCGCTTCGGGCAGGATGCCCATTTCATCGCGATATGTTTCCACGCCCAGCGCGCCGTGCCGCTTGGACAATTTTGCCCCGTCGGAACCATGTATCAGCGGTATATGCGCGTAGGTCGGGTCGGGCCAACCGCCCTCTATGGCATCCATCGCGCGCAACACCGGCAATTGGCGGAAAGCATTGTTGAGATGGTCATCGCCCCGGATAATGTGGGTGCAGCCCATGTCGTGATCATCGACTACTACAGCCAGCATATAGGTCGGCGTACCATCCGCGCGCAGCAGTATGTAATCGTCGACCTCCTCGTTCCTGACCGTAACGCGGCCCTGAACCAGGTCTTCGATGGTGGTTTCACCCGTTTGCGGAGTTTTCAGGCGGACAACATAGGGCGCGCCTTCGGGGGCGTTTGCAGGATCGCGGTCACGCCAGCGGCCATCATAACGCAGCGGCTGCTTTGCGGCGCGTTGGGCAGCGCGCATTTCCTCCAGTTCCTCGGTACTCGCG
>JAGXGU010000137.1 GCA_024636575.1 Altererythrobacter sp. | reverse complement strand
GTGCTGGCGGTGTCCTCCGCCGCGGATATCGAGCGCGCCGGTTCCTATGCCGGAGCCGCCGATTTCATCCTGTTCGATGCCAGGACACCCAAAGGCTCGGCCATTCCCGGGGGCATGGGCCTGCGGTTCGACTGGCGACTGCTCGCCAAATATGACGGCCAACTGCCGTGGGGTTTGGCGGGCGGGCTGACTGCGGACAACGTCGGCGAAGCAATCCGGGCAACCGGCGCGGCGCTGGTCGATATTTCCTCCGGCGTGGAAAGCGCGCCCGGCGTGAAGGACGTGGACAGAATCGCGGCCTTCTGCAAAGCGGCACGACTATGACTGAAATGGCAAATTCCTTCCGCAACCAGCCCGACGATCAGGGGCATTTCGGCGATTACGGCGGCCGCTATGTCGCCGAAACGCTGATGCCGCTGGTGCTCGATCTGGAACGTGAATATCGCGCGGCGCAGGCCGACCCGGCGTTCAAAGCCCAGTTCGACGATCTGCTGGAACATTATGTCGGACGGCCCAGCCCGATGTATTTTGCCGAACGCCTGACGGAATCACTTCGCGCTGACGCGCAAAAAGGCTCCGGCGCGCAAGTCTGGTTCAAGCGCGACGAGCTGAACCATACCGGCGCGCACAAGATCAACAATTGCATCGGGCAAATCCTGCTCGCGATCCGCATGGGCAAGACGCGGATCATCGCGGAGACCGGCGCGGGCCAACACGGCGTGGCGACGGCCACCGTCTGCGCGCGCTTCGGCCTGCCCTGCGTCATCTACATGGGCGCGACCGATGTGGCGCGGCAGCAGCCCAACGTGTTCCGCATGAAGCTGCTCGGCGCGGAAGTGATCCCGGTCACCAGCGGCTCAGCGACACTGAAGGATGCGATGAACGAAGGGCTGCGCGACTGGGTCGCCAACGTCCATGACACATTCTACATCATCGGCACCGCCGCAGGCCCGCATCCCTATCCGGAGATGGTCCGCGATTTCCAGAGCATCATCGGCATCGAAGCCCGCGCACAGATGCTGTCCCGCGTTGGCCGCCTGCCCGACCTGCTGGTCGCCTGCATCGGCGGCGGATCGAACGCGCTGGGCCTGTTCCACCCGTTCCTCGATGATCCCGAAGTCAAGATGCTCGGCGTGGAGGCGGCGGGCCACGGTCTCGACAAGGCCCACGCCGCCAGCCTCACCGGCGGCGCACCCGGCGTGCTCCACGGCAACAAGACTTACCTGCTGCAGGACGAAGACGGCCAGATCACCGAAGGCCACTCGATCAGCGCCGGCCTCGACTATCCCGGCATCGGCCCCGAGCACGCCTGGCTGAAGGAAAATGGCCGCGTGGAATACACCTCCGTCACCGATGACGAGGCGCTGGAAGGCTTCCAGCTGCTCTGCCGCACCGAAGGGATCATTCCGGCGCTGGAACCTAGCCACGCGATTGCCGCCGTGGCGAAAGTGGCGAAGACCATGCCGGGCGACGCGATTATTCTGGCGAACCTGTGTGGGCGCGGGGACAAAGACATCTTCACTGTGGCTGAGGCGCTTGGGGTGGAGATATGAAACGCGATTGGAGGCTTGTTGCTGCCGCCGTCATGATGAGCGTTGCGATAGCCGGGACTTATTTAACCCACATAGTCAACGCTAGAATCTTAGTATTCTCCAAGACAGGTTGCCCGAAGAACACCTTCTGTGAGATGCACTATCCGGCATGGGAAAAACTCCTCGTACTAAGTGTGATACCCTCTATTGGGTTAGCTTTCATATTCGTCATTTGGGCTTTTTTGAGGCCAAAAACATGACCCGCCTCTCAAACGCCTTCACCAAACCCGCGCTCGTCTGCTTCGTCACCGCTGGTGACGGCGACACCGCAGCCAATCTCGACGCGCTGGTCGAGGGCGGCGCGGATCTGATTGAGCTGGGCATGCCGTTCACCGATCCGATGGCCGATGGCCCGGCCATTCAGGAAGCGAATATCCGCAGCCTCGCCAAGGGCACGACGACCGCCAATATTTTCGCGATCGCTACCGCATTCCGCGCGCGGCATCCGGACACGCCGCTGGTGTTGATGGGTTATGCCAATCCGATGATCCGGCGCGGGCCTCAATGGTTTGCCGATCAGTGCGAGACTGCCGGGGTGGACGGCGTGATCTGCGTCGATATCCCGCCCGAGGAGGACGCCGCGCTTGGCCCTTTCTTGCGCGCGAAGGGGATCGATCCAATCCGTCTGGCCACGCCCACAACTGATGCAGCGCGCCTGCCTCAGGTGCTCAAGGGCTCCGGCGGGTTTCTCTATTATGTCTCCGTCGCCGGAATTACCGGTAAACAGCAGGCCGCAATGGATTCCATCGAGGAAGCCGTTGCCCGTCTCAAGGCCTCGACCGATCTGCCGGTCGCGGTCGGGTTTGGTGTTCGCACCCCTGAACAGGCGGCCGCCATTGCCAAGGTCGCTGACGGCGTTGTTGTCGGCTCTGCACTGGTGGAATTGGTCGCAAAACATGGCGAAGATGCGCCTGCTGCGTTAAGAGAGCTGACTTCGGCTCTCGCGCAAGCCGTGCATTCAGCACGCTAAGGACAGACAAATGAACTGGATTTCCCGAGTCCGTAATTCCCTGCCGTTCCTGCCAAAGCGGGAAACGCAGGACAATTTGTGGGTCAAATGCTCCAAGTGCCACGAAATGCTGTTCCAGCAGGATTACGAGGACAATTGGCGCGTGTGCCAGCATTGCGACCATCACGGGCGGCTGGGGGCCGACCAGCGGCTGCAATTGCTGCTCGATGACGGTTTCTCCATGCTGCCCCAGCCAGAGGTGCGCGAAGACCCGCTCAAATTCCGCGACACCAAAAAATATATCGACCGCTTGAAAGCCGCCCGCGCGGCCAACCCGCACAAGGATGCCTTCAGCGTCGGTTCCGGGACCGTGGATGGCCGCCCCGCCGTGATCGGGGTGCAGGATTTCCACTTCATGGGCGGTTCCATGGGCATGGCGGTGGGCAATGCATTTTGCGAGGGTGCGGAGGAAGCGCTCGACCGGGGCTGCGCCTATATCGTCGTCACCGCCGCGGGCGGTGCGCGGATGCAGGAAGGCATTCTCAGCCTGATGCAGATGCCCAAGGCCACGGTGATGACCCGCCGCCTGAAGGAAGCAGGCCTGCCCTATATCGTGGTGCTGACCGATCCGACCACCGGCGGCGTGACCGCCAGCTATGCCATGCTGGGCGATGTCCACATTGCCGAGCCCGGCGCGCTGATCGGCTTTGCCGGCCAGCGGGTGATTCAGGATACGATCCGCGAAAGCCTGCCCGAGGGGTTCCAGCGGGCGGAATATCTGCACAAGCACGGCATGGTGGACATGGTGGTTCACCGGAACAAATTGCGCGAGACGCTGGCGACGGTGCTGGATTACCTGCAGCCCGCGAAGGCGGCGTAGCGCGGCCGGAAATCCGCCGATGGATTTCGCAAGATCCGCCGACCCAGCGGTCCAGCGCCAGCTCGATCGGTTGGCCGCCTTGTCCCTGCCGCAGGGGCGCTTCGGGCTTGAAACCATTCGCGCCCTTATGGCCAGACTGGGCAACCCGCATCTCCGCCTACCGCCGGTGTTCCATGTCGCCGGAACCAATGGCAAGGGCTCCACCTGCGCCTTCCTGCGCGCGATGCTGGAGGCGCAGGGGTTCTGCGTTCACATGGCCACCAGCCCGCATCTGGTGCGCTATAACGAACGCATCCGGATTGCCGGAAAACTGATCGAAGATGCGCATCTGGCCGCATTGCTGGCCGAGGTGCTCGACCAGTCAGATGATATCGCACCCAGTTTCTTTGAAGTCACCATTGCCGCCACATTCCTGGCATTCTCTCGCACGCCTGCTGATGCCTGCGTGGTTGAGGTTGGGCTTGGCGGCAGGTTCGATGCGACCAATGTCATCGAGCAGCCTGCCGCCTGCGGCATCGCCGCGCTAGGGATCGATCACGAACGTTTCCTGCTCGCGTCGGAAGAGGGCGCGCCGGAAATTCCCCTCGCCCGGATCGCGTTCGAAAAGGCGGGAATTGCCAAACGGGGCTGTCCGCTGGTGACAGCGAACTATCCGCTGGTGGCCGAGCAAGAAATCATCCGCGCTGCCAAACGGACTGGTGCGATATTGGCCATGCGCGGGCGAGATTGGGATTACAGCGCGATTGCAGGGCTGGAATATGGCGACCGGCACGGCGACCTCACCTTGCCGCAGCCCACCCTGCCCGGCGCACACCAGGCCCAGAATGCTGCCCTGGCCGTGGCAATGCTGCGCCATCAGGACGTGGTAGCGGTTTCACCTGATGCGATGGCACAGGGTATCCGCGTGGCCACATGGCCCGCACGGTTGCAGCGCCTGTCCCCTGGCCCGCTCGCCGGCCGCCGGGAAGTGTGGCTGGATGGGGGGCATAATCCCGATGCCGGTGAAGCGCTTGGGGCGCATTTCGCCGGACAGCGGCTGCATCTGGTGATCGGGATGCTGGCCAACAAGAACCCGGCGGCGATCATCGATCCGCTGGCAGATCGGATCGCCAGCCTGACCGTGGTTCCCGTGCCGGGGCATGACTTCCACGGCGTCGCTGCCTACGGGGCAGGTGCTGCAGATGCGCCGGATATCCCGGCAGCCCTCGCCGCCATTCCTGCAGACGGATTACCGATCCTGATTGCCGGATCGCTCTATCTCGCGGGCGAGGTGCTCAGGCTGAATCGTGAACTGCCGGACTAGGTTGGCTTCTCGGCCGGATCTACCGCACCCACGATTTCCTGGCTGGTAACCTCTCCCGCAGTGCCGAGCGATTGGTCAACCAGACCACGCTTCATCATCCACCAGAAAAGAAACACACCGGGGAGCGCGAGAAAAGTCGTCAGAAGATAGAAATCGACATAGCCAAAGGTTTCGATCAACCCGCCGGCAGTGGTGCCTGTGACAAACCGCCCGAGGATACTCGCCGCTGCGGATAACAATGCAAACTGGGTTGCGGTGAAGCTGAGATTACACAGCGCGGACAGATAGGCGACCACGCATACTCCGCCGATCCCACTGGCGAAATTCTCGAAGCCGATTGCTGCAGCCATACCGATATTACTATGTCCGGTGGCGGCAAGCGCGGCAAAGCTGAAATTGGACACCGCCATCAGGATCAGACTGATCAGGACCGATTTCTTCATCCCCAGCCGGGCGTAGAGGAACCCGCCCACGAATACACCAATCAGCAGCGCCCAGAAGCCTACCCCGACATCGTATATGGCGACCTCATCCTTGGTGTACCCCAGATCGTCAAACAACAGTCGGAAGGTCAAATTGGCAAGAGTGTCCCCTAATTTGTGGATCAATACGAATACCAGCACCAAGGCAGCGCCCTTGCGCTTGAAGAACTCGGCCAGCGGGCTGACATATGCGATGGCTGCAGCAACCGGCCCCTTCAAGGGTTTGGGAGCGATGCGCCGGATCGGCTCCCCCATGACCAGGCCGGTCACGATCGCGAACAACGCAAAGAATGCACAAGTTGTATAGGCAACTTGCCAGCCGAACCGTTCTGCCAAAACCAGCGCAGTTGCCCCCGCAGCGGCCGCGCCGATGCGCCAGCCATATTGGCTCATCCCGGAACCAACGCCCAACTGGCGCGGCTCAAGCAATTCGATGCGATAGGCATCGATCACAACATCGAATGTGGCCCCTGCGACACCGACCAGGATCGCCGCGACCGCAACCGCAGCAATATCTTTTCCGGGATCAAGCGAGCCAAGATAGATGATGCTGAGCATCACCAGCGCAGCGGTAAAGATCAGCCACGATACCCGCTGGCCGATTCTGCCCAGCAACGGCAATTTGACCGCGTCGATCAGCGGAGCCCACAGCCATTTGAAATTATAGGCCAGAAAGGTCAGCGCAAAGGCGGTGACGGTGGATTTTTCAATCCCCGCCTCCGCCAGCCGTGTAGTCAGCGTGGCGGCGATCATGGCAAAAGGAAAGCCGGACGAAATGCCGAGAAAAAATGCGGCAAGCGGTGCAGGTTCCAGATAGGGGCGCACCCCGTCCCACCAATTACGAACCCGGGCATCATCTGCCATAAAATTTCCCTCATTTTGCGCTCGACAATTTTGCACCGCACGC
>JAGXGU010000136.1 GCA_024636575.1 Altererythrobacter sp. | reverse complement strand
TCAATTATCGCTTGCGCCTCACCTTCGTCAAACGGTGCATTGCCGAGCGATAGTTCCAGCCAAAGTCCGTCAATCAACGCAGTGAGTGTAATGGCTGTCATACCCGGATCGGGCATCTGTGGGCGATAGGCGCGCAGCAGGCGTTCAAGCCCATACCGATAATCACTGTAAGCTTCGGCCCGTATCCCCGCGATGACGGGATCGGCGCGGGTCATGCTCCAAAGTGCGACATAACTTGCCAGCAATTCTCCCGATGCGATGGGCGGACGGAAGCTGGCAGAAAGATAGGCAACCAGCCGCGCCCGCGGATCAATTCCTGCCGAATCGACAGCCCGCGCCAGCGCATCATCGATTTGCTGCCCGATCCAGCGATAGGTTTCCGCAATCGTCTCGGCCACGCCGGCAAAATAATGACGCAGCAGCCCCGGTGATACCCCCGCTTCGGCGCAGATTGCGCGCACCGAGACGCCCGCTGCGCCCTTTCGCGCCAGAATTCGGGCAGTCGCCTCGATCAGGCTTTGTCGGCGTTCATCCGGATCGGCACGGGTAAAGGTTGGTTGATGTGTCATTGCCTGGTTGTTATACGATCGTATAGCAAGGATTCGATCATGGCAACGCAGTTACACCCAAAGGACAGTACGGACCCGCTCGATGGTTGGAGCCTGCCCGCATGGACTTACCGCGATGCCGAGTTCCATGCACTTGAAAAGTCGCGTATATTCCGGCCGAGCTGGCAGGTGGTTTGCCACGAAAGCGACCTGCCAAAGCAGGGTGACTGGCATACGCTGGATTATATCGGCGAAAGCGTGATTGTGACGCGGGGGGGCGATGGCCGACTGCGCGCATTCACCAATGTTTGCCGCCACCGCGGATCACGCCTGGTCGATGGGCCGAGCGGCTGCGCCAGGAAATTCGTGTGCCCCTATCATGCGTGGACTTACGAGCTTGAAGGTGGGCTGACGGGCGTGCCCGATGGCGCCAGCTATCCCGCGCTGGACAAGGGCAAGGCCGGTCTTGCGCCTGTTGAAATCGAGATCTGGCGCGGCTTCGTTTTTGTGCGGCTGGAGGATGATGGCGGACCGTCGGTTTCCGACATGATGGCACCGTACGAGGCGATGGTTGCACCGTATCGCTTCGGGGAACTGACCGCTCTTGGCCGCGTGACCATGCGTCCGCGCGCGGTGAACTGGAAGAATGTGGGCGACAATTATTCCGATGGGCTGCACATAAATGTCGCGCACCCCGGCCTTACCCGTCTGTTCGGCAAGAGTTACGGCGTCGATGCGGAAACCCATGTCGACCGGATGTGGGGTGATATGGTGGATCGCCCATCGGCCAATTGGTCCGAACGGATGTATCAGCGGATACTCCCACCCGTGCCGCATTTGCCCGAAGCTGCGCAGCGCAAATGGCTCTATTTCAAGCTTTGGCCCAATGTCGCGTTCGATATCTATCCCGATCAGGTGGATTTCATGCAGTGGCTGCCCACCGGGCCGGACAGCTGCCTGATCCGCGAAATCAGCTATGTCCTGCCCGATGCCCCCGGCTACCAATGGAGTAGGGAAATGCGCGCCGCACGCTACCTCAACTGGCGGATCAACCGGCAGGTCAATGCAGAGGACACCGTGCTGATCACCCGGGTCCAACAAGGCATGGAATCAGCCAGCTTCAGCATAGGTCCGCTGTCCGATAAGGAAGTTTGCCTGAAACATTTCTGCCGGCGAATGCGCGGAATAATTCCCGAGGCGCGCCTTGAACTACAACCCCCAACCGGATGGAGCCGCGCATGACCAGTAAATATGACGCCGTGATCATCGGCGCAGGCCATAACGGCCTCGTCTGTGCTTTCTATCTCGCCCGTGCCGGGCTGAAGGTGCGAATTGTCGAGCGGCGCGATGTGGTGGGCGGCGCAGCGGTGACGGAGGAATTCCATCCCGGTTTCCGCAATTCGGTCGCCAGCTACACCGTCAGCCTGCTCCAGCCGAAAGTCATCGCCGATATGCGGCTGCATGATCACGGATACCGCGTGATTGAACGGCCAATTTCCAACTTCCTGCCGCAGGAAGATGGCGGGTATCTCAAACTTGGCGGCGGATTGGAACGCACGCAGGCAGAATTCCGGAAATTCTCCGTTCATGATGCCGAGGTGCTGCCCGCATATTACGATGCGCTGGAGGGTGTGGCCGAAGTATTGCGCGATCTGGCGCTGAAGAGTCCGCCCAATGTCGGTGAAGGATTGCGCACGTTGATCACCGGCGCAGCGCAGGGCTGGGGACTGTCGCGGCTTAGCCTGGAAGCGAAGCGTAATGTACTCGACCTGTTTACCAAGTCCGCTCGCAGTTTCCTTGATTCCTGGTTCGAAAGCGATGCAGTCAAGGCTGCCTTCGGGTTTGATGCCGTGGTTGGCAATTATGCCAGTCCGGACACCCCGGGCAGTGCCTATGTGCTGCTCCACCACGTATTCGGGGAGGTCAACGGCAAGAAGGGTGCGTGGGGTCACTCGATCGGCGGCATGGGCACGATTACCCAGATCATGGCCAAGGTTTGCCGCGAGGCGGGGGTCGAAATCAGCCTCGAAAGCCCGGTAGATCAAGTGCTGGTGGACGGCGGCACAGTTGCAGGTGTGAGGTTGGAAAGCGGCGAAGAGATCGCGGCAAAGCGCGTCATAGCCAATGTCGGGCCGAAGCTGCTCTACGGCAAAATGCTGGATGCCAGCCATCAGCCACAGGACTTCCGCCTGCGGATGCGCGGCTTCAAGGCGGGCGGCGGCACCTTTCGCATGAATGTCGCGCTGAGCGAATTGCCGAAATTCACGTGCCTGCCGGAACCGGGAGAACATCACCGGTCGGGTATCATCCTGGCACCCACACTCGACTATATGGACCGGGCCTTCCTCGATGCGAAACGCGATGGCTGGTCAAAGGCGCCGATTGTGGAGATGCTGATCCCCAGTACGGTTGACGACAGCCTCGCCCCGCCGGGTCAGCATGTCGCCAGCCTGTTCTGCCAGCAATTCGCGCCCGAATTGCCTGACGGTAGAAACTGGGATGATGAAGAAGGTGCTGCCGCCGATACGATCATCGACACTGTAGAGGCGCACGCCCCCGGGTTCCGCTCCTCGATCCTGGGCCGCCAGTTACTCAGCCCCAAGGGATTGTACGACAAGTTCGGTCTGGTTGGCGGCGATATCATGCACGGGCATATGAGCCTGGACCAGCTTTGGTCTGCGCGCCCAGTGCTCGGCAACGGGGCCTATCGCGGCCCGGTCAAAGGCCTCTATATGTGCGGTGCAGGCACCCATCCGGGCGGCGGAGTAACCGGCGCGCCGGGCCACAATTGCGCACGCGAAGTCATCGCGGACAGAGGGAAGTTCGGACGGTTCGGATAGTTCAAGCCGGGCCAGAATCGTAAATGAGTGTTGTGCCGCAAGCAGGGTGCTGGCAAGCGATTGGCCATGTCCATTTTAACTGACACCCCGCCGCGCGTCCTTGAACTGTCCGGTGTCCATAACTTTCGTGATTATGGCGGATACCAGGCAGGCATGGGCCGGATAAAACGCGGCCTGCTGTTCCGGTCCGGCCAGCATTGCGCCGCCGATGACAGTGATTTGCAGGCAATTGCTGCGCTCGGCCTCAGGCATGTTATCGATATGCGCGGCAATAGCGAACGGTTAAATTATCCCTGCCGCCGGCCCGGGAATTTCGACGGCGAGATAGTGTTTTACGACGGTGAAACTGCTGCGCTGGCCCCGCATGTTGAAGCGGCCGAGGGCGCATTGGATGAAGCTGCTGCGCACGCCAAGATGGAAGCGCTTTACGCAAAACTTCCGTTCCGCATGCCGCTGATCGCCGTAATGCGGCAATATTTCGCGGCTTTGGCCGAAGGGCAGGGGGCCAGCCTGGTCCATTGCCTGGCGGGCAAGGACCGCACCGGGATGGCGGTCGCATTGCTGCATCACGCCTTGGGCGTGCATCCAGACGATGCGATGGAGGATTTCCTGCTCACCAACACGGCGGGCGATCTGGACGCACGGGTGGCCGCCGGCGCGCAGGCAATCCGCGAAAAATGGGGGCCGATCGAAGATTCGACGATCCGTATTCTGATGGGTGTCGATGCCCGATATCTGGTTGCCATGCGTAAAGCTGTGGAGAGGCAGCATGGCTCACTCGACGTTTTCCTGGCTGATGTGCTTGGAGTTGATGCGGCGCGGCGCGATGCCTTGCGCTTGCATTTGATCGAAGCATAAGCAGATAGGAATTCATTGTAACGCAGCACCGCCGTTTGGCGATGCTGCCTGACCTTTGGGAAATTGGACGGAATAATGGCAACACATCACACCCGCATGCTGATCATCGGTTCCGGTCCCGCCGGACTCTCGGCGGCGATTTACGGTGCCCGGGCGGCGCTGGAACCGATCGTGGTGCAGGGGCTCCAGCCCGGGGGCCAGCTGACCATCACCACCGATGTCGAAAACTACCCCGGCTTCCGCGATGTGGTGCAGGGCCCCTGGCTGATGCAGGAAATGCAGGCCCAGGCCGAACATGTCGGCACGCGGATGATGTGGGACACCATCGTTGAAGTCGATTTGGCGAATGGCCCGCCTTACAAGGCAATCGGCGATAGCGGCGATATCTACATCGGAGATACGCTGGTGATCTCGACCGGGGCGCAGGCCAAGTGGCTGGGTGTACCGGGGGAACAGGAACTGGGCGGCAAGGGCGTGTCTGCCTGTGCCACCTGTGACGGGTTCTTCTATCGCGGCAAAAAGGTTGCGGTCATCGGCGGCGGCAATACTGCGGTCGAAGAAGCGCTGTATCTGACCAACCATTCCGACGATGTGACATTGATCCACCGGCGCGATGAACTGCGTTCCGAGAAGATCCTTCAGGACCGTTTGTTCGGCAACGAGAAAATCACCCCGATGTGGAACAAGGCCGTTACGCGCTTTCTGGGGGACCCACTGGATGGCGGGCTGAAGGCAGTGGAATTGCAGGATACTGTGACGGGCGAAATCAGCCAATTGGAAGTGGATGGCGCTTTCGTAGCCATCGGGCACGCGCCGGCAACCGAACTGTTCAAGGGCAAATTGCCGATGGATGATAGCGGTTATCTGATTGTCGAGCCGGGCACACCGAAAACCGAACTGCCCGGCGTGTTCGCTTGCGGCGATGTGATGGATCACACCTACCGACAGGCGGTTACTGCGGCGGGAACCGGCTGCATGGCTGCACTGGACGCGGAAAAATTTCTCGCGACGATGGAATTTGCCAAGAAAGAGGCGCGCGAAGCTGCCGAGTAACGCGCGTCAGCCTTGACCCCTTCGGGATGGCGCAATTGCCATCCCGAAGGGGCAAGCGTCAGAATACGGCAATGGCAGCGTGCAGGATCAGCGCCATCAGCACCAGGCTGGACAGGGCGAACAGCATAAATCGCACCAACACCCGGTTCGCAGTCACCTGCACCAGCGAATGCATGATCCTGAGGCCGGTATAGATCCACGCCAGCAGGGCGTTCATACCGTCACCCTGGCCAATGATCGCCAGCACCAATGCCGCCGCGTAAAACACCGTGGGCGCTTCGTGCAAATGGTTGTAATTGTCCGCTTTCCAACTGACCTTATCAGGCAATTGTGCGCGTAGCGCCGCGCCTGTGGTGCCCTTGAGGTTGGCGGTGTCGATGGCGGGGTTGGCCTGCATGGCGGGAATGCGGGTGGCGTACATCCACACCCACATTACCATCGTCCAGATCATCAAAACCACAACGGGCTGGAGAATAGCGGCCCCGATCATACGAGAACTCCCGGATTGGCCAACAGGGTGGCAATGACTGCGCGAATGGCGAGTATCGTCAGCGCAATGGTGGAAAGAAGGAAGATCAGGAAGCGCACCGGCACCTTGTTTACCGTCGCCTGCCAGACCGAATGCACGATCCGCAATCCGACATAGATCCACGCAAGCAGGATATCGACGCCGCTGGCACCCATCAGCGCGAGGATGATCACCGCCGGGTAGAAAATCGTCGGCTGCTCCATCAGGTGCGAATAATTATGCGCCTTCCAATTGATCTTGTCTGGAATGCGTCCTTCGAGATCCTGGCCGCGCCCGCCCGCTTTGGCAGCGCCGATGCCGCCTTCCATATTCTTCATCGCTGGTCCGCGTGTGGCGGCCATCCAGTACAGCATCACCAGCGACCAGAGCACCAGCACTGCGGCTGGAGCGAGCATTTGAGCCTGCATTGATATTCCCCTCTCGTTTTGGCGAAACTGGCGCGGACCCGTTTAATTGTCAATTGCAACTTAATCGGTGCTGGCAATCACTCTGGCGAACGAGCCCGCATCCACATTCCCGCCGGTCAGCATGATCACGGTATCGGCATCAAGCTTCACTTTCCCGGCAAGGCAGGCCGCCAGCGCCGCCGCGCCGCCTGGTTCCAGCACCAGTTTGAGCTTGGCAAAGGCAAATCGCTGTGCCTGCCGAATTTCAAATTCGGATACGGCAATGCCCGGCTCCGCCCGCCCGTGCAGCACCGCGAAATTAACCGGCGCCGTCACCGGGGTTTGCAACGCATCGCATGCGGTGGGCGGGGGGTTCGGGCCCACGGGCTGGATTTCCCCCGCTGCAAGGCTGCGCGCGACATCATCCCACCCTTCGGGTTCGACTGGGATGATTTTGCTATCGGGGCAAGCAAGGGCGAGGCCGGCGGACAATCCCCCGCCGCCGCAGCAGGCCACAATGGTGCCGGGCTGGCGGCCCAATTGCGCGGCAATTTCAATCCCGGCGCTGCCTTGCCCTTCGATGACCCACGGATCGGCATAGGCGTGGACCAGGCTTGCCCCCAACTCGTGGCACAGCCGGCCTGCAATGGCGTCCCGGTCCTCGCCCGGGCGCTGATACAGCAC
>JAGXGU010000135.1 GCA_024636575.1 Altererythrobacter sp. | reverse complement strand
GTCGCGTTGGAGGCGAAATTGGTCAGCAGCGTGACGAACAGCATGATCATGGCCAGCACCATCGCCGGCGGCAGGAATTGCAGGCCGAGGGACAGGGTTTCGCCGAGCCATGCGGCGGCTCCGCTTTCGAGGATGATCCGGCCGACCGCGATGCTGGCCGCGACCAGCACGATCACCTTGGCCGACAGCGCGCGTCCCACCCGGTCGAACTTTACGCAGCCCGTCACGAACATCAGGATCGCCCCGCCGAGTGCTGAGATCGCGATAGGAAACAGACCGATGGAGGCAGTGCCAACCGATCCGACCATGATGACCGCCGCCAGGACCGCTTTGGACCGGCGCGGCAATTCACGCGCGCCATCCAGGATCAGCAGGCTGTCGCTACGCGCGAATTCCTGCAAATCTGCCTGGAGGCCCATCACCAGCAGGACATCCCCTTCCGCAATGCGGATATCGGTCCCTGGAGTGTCCACCCGCTCTTCGCCCATGATCGTGCGCGGGCGGTGAATACCGATAACCGCAACGCCGTACAGGTCGGCAATGCCTGAGGTTGGCAATGTCCGGCCGATTAACCGGGAATCGCCCGTTACGGCCATCTCCACAACGGTAATATCTTCCCTGACCGCAGCGGCGTTGCGGCGGATGCGTGCCAGCACCCAGGCAGGGGCCGCCTCGCCCTGAAGGGTGCGCATGGCATCTTCGAGCGCCTCGTGCGTGCCGGAAATGCGCAGTCTTTGCTGTGGATGCAGCGAACCGGTGGGCGGATCGATAAATTCCAGATCGGCTGGAAGCCGGCGGACAATCTCCGCCATTTCCTGTCCAATGAGCGGACTGTTTTCACCAATGCGCAAGCGAGCATGGAACCGCCGCATCGCACCGTCCTTGGCAACCCGGTTATCGCCCAGCAACCGCGGCATCACCAGCCACAAATATGGCAGGGCAACAATTGCCGCTACAAGCACGATCGGGGTGAAATGGAACACGTCCATTTCCGGCATCCCCAGATCAACGGCGATGGATACCACCAGCAGGTTGGTCGAAGTGCCGATCGTGGTCGCCATGCCGCCGATCAGAACGGCAGCATTGAGCGGTATCAGGGTTTTTGAGGCTGGAAGCGCACCTTTGGCTGCAAGGGCCACGAAAATCGGCAACAACAACACCAGCACCGGCGTGTCGTTGATGATCATGGACAGAAAGAACGCCAGCAGCAGTGACACCAGCAAACCGAGTTGCAAATTGATCTTGAACACTTTTTCCAGGAACCGCGCCGCCGGCTCTAGCGCGCCGGTGACCACTAGCCCGCGCCCCATGATCATCAGCGAACAGATGGTGATCAGGGCGTAATGTCCAAACCCGGAGAATGCGAGCACTAACCCATCGGTCGGACCTGTCCCGACCAGCGGAAAAAAATACAGGCCCACCGCAATAACCGCGATCGTCAGCAACGATACGATTTCGGTGGTCATCCTGCCGCGCGCAAAGGCGACGAACATCGCGATCGTTACAGCCATTGCCGCAACCGCATGGAAGGAGGGAATGCTCAACATCGTCTGACGCAGCGAATCCCAAAGCGCGGCGCTAAACACAAGTGAATTCGGCAATTTTATTCAGGGGACGGGTTAATATTATTCGGGGGACGGGTTATTATGCCTGATCCCGCCTATCCGGCCCCGTCTACCCAGCGGCGCAAAGTCGCCTGGGCCAATGCGAGCAAATAGCTCACGCGCATGCGCCTGCAAAAAACAAAAATCCAGAATTCAAAGAAATTTGGTGCCCCTGGCCAGACTCGAACTGGCACTCCGTTAGGAACTCGATTTTGAGTCGAGCGCGTCTACCGATTCCACCACAGGGGCACTCTTTCGCGGATTGCGCGGCTGCTTAACCCCGCTTTCTATTCACTTCAAGTCTTCTGCATCACGCCTTGATCGCGCCGGCGACCAATTTGTGCAGTTTTGAATGAATGACATCATTGCCTGCGACAATTTGTGCGGAATGGATCGGCGATGACCGTCCGCGATAATCGCTGACAAAGCCGCCTGCTTCGCGCACCAGCAGACATCCGGCCGCGGTGTCCCAATCATTGAGGCCGCTTTCCCAGAAACCGTCATACCGGCCTTGCGCCAGCCAAGCGAGATCGAGCGAGGCGGCGCCGAACCGGCGGATACCGGCAACCTGAGGACCAACCGCTGCAAAAATCTTCGACCATTCGGCGAAACTGCCGTGGCCCTGAAACGGGATCCCGGTGGCAATCAGCGAATCCGACATGCTCTGACGGGAGGAAACCCGCAGCCGTGCATCCTGCAGCCACGAACTGCGTGTCTTTTCCGCCCAGAATGTCTCGTCGGTGATCGGTTGATAGATCACACCGGCGAACACATCGCCCCAACCGCTGCCATCCAGTTTCGGTTCCTGCGCCGCGATCGATATTGCGAAATGCGGAATGCCGTGGAGGAAATTGCTGGTGCCATCCAGCGGATCGATGATCCACCGCGGCTTGCCCGGATCGCCCTCGATCACGCCCGCTTCTTCCAGCACAAATCCCCAATCGGGTCGCGCGGCAAGCAGTTCATCATACAGAATGCGTTCGGAACGCTGGTCTGCCTTGGATACGAAATCCGCTGGCCCCTTGCGGCTGACCTGCAGATGTTCGACTTCGCCGAAATCACGGCGAAGGCGCGCGCCAGCCTTGCGCGCGGCGCGCTCCATTACTCGAATTACACCGGATAATTGCATGACGGTTCAGCTAACCTTGCCGACATAGGTGCGGTCATACACATCAACCACGATGCGGGTGCCGCTTTCGATATGCGGCGGCACCATCACGCGTACGCCGTTTTCAAGCACCGCCGGCTTGTAGCTGGACGAAGCAGTTTGCCCCTTTACCACGGCATCGGCCTCGACAATCGTCGCCTCAACCTGATCGGGCAGCGCAACACTGATCGGTTTTTCGTCATACAATTCCAGCGTCACATCCATGCCGTCGGTCAGGAATGCTGCGGCATCGCCCAGCAAATCCCTGGGCAGGGTGATCTGCTCGTAATTATCCTTGTCCATGAAGATCAGGCTCTGCTCCTCGGCATAGAGGAACTGGAAATCCTTGGTGTCGAGATGGACTTTTTCTACCGTATCCGCGCTGCGATAGCGGACGTTGGTCTTGCGGCCATCAACCAGGTTTTTCATTTCGACCTGCATATAGGCCCCGCCCTTGCCCGGCTGGGTATGCTGGATCTTGCCGACCTTCCAGATGCCGCCTTCATATTCGATGATGTTGCCGGGACGGATGTCCACGCCGCTGATTTTCATGGGGACTGAACCTTGTTTTTCGTAAAATGCAGGCGCGATGCCTGTGGTGTGGACGCGCCCTTAAACCACCTATGCGTGTGCGGCAAGGATAGCTGGCATGATGGGCGACTGGATGTTAGAGATTGCCGCCATGATGATCAGGATTTTGACAGCTTCGGCCGCTTGCCTGTGCCTGTGCGTGCCCGCGTTGGCAGCACCGGGCGGGAAGCTGGGTACACTGCCTATCGGTGAATACCGCTGCGCCCTGCCCGGCGATGCGGATGGCCAGGCGTGGATTCCGCTGGAGGACAAGCATTTCACCGTCGGCAATTCTTCGACTTATCACACGCCGGATGGTTCGGGCACATATTTGCTGACCGGCAAGCGGGTGACATTTACGCGCGGCCCGATGGCTGGAATGAAGTTTGACCGCATCAGCCCTGCCACACTGCGCTGGATTGACGAAAATGGTGAGGTATCACGGATACGCTGCGTGCGTGGCGGTGCCACCGGATGAAGGCTACTTTCCGGTCAACAATGGGAACGGGTTGATCGCATTGGCAGGTTCCCACCATTCGGCATCGGCCGTGGTGCGCAAAATGGCAAAGTGCAGATGCGGTGCTGCCTCCGTGGCGTTTCCGGTGCTGCCCACCGAACCAAGCCGTTGGCCGCGCCGGACCCGCTGGCCTTCTTTCAAACCCACCGCATAATCCGCCAGATGGGCATAGTGATGGATCGTCAGCCGGTCGCCCGAACGGATATAGATGGTCTTGCCCCCTGCATTGGAAGTGAAGAGTTTTTCTATGGTGCCAGGCGCGGCAGCCACCACTGTGGTCCCTTCCGGTGCCATTATGTCGATCGCTTCGTGTAACCGGGTCGCATCGCCGCGTGCATCACTGAAGGTATCCGTCAGATCTGATGGCCGAACATTGAGAACCGGCACCATCAATTCCCTGACCTGACTCGCGTCGGGCCGAACCGCTCCGCCCCCGTCTAGCGGCGCTACTGTCGGCGTCCCTCCAGTTGCAGTCGCAGGCATGGAATCCACCACAATGCGCGGGCTAGGCGCCGCATCCGCTGGGCGAGTAGAATCGCGTTGACCGGCGCTGTCCGACATTTCCATCAGACTGCCACCCGCAACGATCCACATCGCCGAAGTCAGCGTTGCCGTGACGACAATGGTCAGTATGCGATCAGTCCAGTTTGCGGCCATATCAGGATTTGAATAGCACTGATGTCCCCGGTTTGACCATCCCTGCCAACCGCGCCGCGTCCCAGTTGGTCAGGCGCACGCAGCCGTGGCTTTCCACCCGGCCAATCGTCTGCGGTTCCGGGGTGCCGTGAATTCCATAATGTTCCTTGGTCAGATCGATCCATACCACCCCGACCGGGCCGTTTGGCCCCGGCGGGAGTTGCTGCTTGTCGTCAGTGTTTGGCACATCCCAGAACAGTTCAGGATTATACGCAAATGGCGGATTATACGCGGTGCCTTTCACTTCCCAATTACCCAGCGGCAGAGGGTCGTTCTTTGATCCGGTGGTCACCGTGAACAGGGCCACAAGTTTATCGTTCGCGTCGAACGCTTTCAAGGTACCGGCCGATTTGCTGACCACGATCCTGGTGGCTTTGGGCTGTTCGCTGCCCACGCCGAGCGAAGCCAATGTCTTGCTCCAGCTTTCTTTGTCCTTGGCACCTGGCGCGATGCGGTCAGCGCCGACGTTGGGTACCCGGATCCGTTGTCCGGCAGAAAAGAATGCACCTGTTGCTAACGGGTCTGCTGCCGCTGCGTCCTGCGTCTTTACCTGGTTCTTCCCCGCTGGCTTCCCGCCGGGGTTAAGCATTTTCAAAACATCGATGGTGGTATGAAACCGCTCCGCCAGCTTTTCATCCAGAGAGTTGTAACCGAGGCTGTCCAATTTTGCCTGCTGGTCAGCCCCGTCAGGGATTTTGGTAAAGGACAGTTTTGCCCAGGATTCGGGAATGGTAACAACCCGGGTCGCGGGGATATTGTCCCATTGCGCCAATTTTTGTGTGGTGGCCTCGTCCATCTCGCCCGTGACATCCAGCCCGTGTGCCTCCTGAAATCCGGTCAGGGCATTCTCGGTCGACAGCCCCATTTCCCCATCGATGACCCCTGGGCCAAAGCCCTGACGTTCCAGAACCACCTGTGCCTGCATCACCGGACGGTCCTCACTGTCAGGAATTTCTTCGGGCACCCGTTCGCCCATCGCGGGGTCGCGCGAGGCCATCTCGTCAGCGAAATTGTCGGCCGGGGGTTGTGGGACCTCTACGGTTTTCGATTCGTCAGCATTGTTGTCAGTGCCACTAAGACCGCAAGCAGTCAGGGCGAGGAACGAAGCGGACATGACCAGATTGCGAATGAGAATTTCCCTTCAAAACTGCGCCGCCGGCCAAATTGGCTGACAGCGGACCTGATAGGAAAACAACTCGTCGCGGGTGATTTTGCTCCCGGATTGACTACGTAGCCGGTCTCAACCCCGACTCCGATCGACCCTGACGGATTGAAGGCGCTCAGCAAATGCGCGCACGGCGGCGGCTTCGTCACCGTTCCAGACTGCGCCCGAGACAGCGATAAAGTCCGCACCGGCAGCGATTATCGGTACGCAATTTTCGGGCGTAATTCCGCCGATCGCCACACTGGGAATTTCAAACAGTTCGCTCCAGAACTCAATCAGTTCGATTTCCGCCATGTGTTCCACATCCTTGGTCGAACTGGAAAAGAACGCCCCGAACGCAACGTAATCCGCCCCCTGCTCGCCTGCCTCCATCGCCATGTGACGGCTGCCGTGACAGGTTACGCCGATCTGAACAGCCCGGCCCAATTCCTCCCGAGCATCGCGGACGGAGCCATCCTGCTGGCCCAGATGCACTCCATCCGCGCCAAGCCGCTTGGCGAGCGCCACATCGTCATTCACAATAAACGCGACGTCATGCGCCGCGCAGATTTCCTGCAGGGGCTTGGCCAATTCAGCCGCCTCGTGCTGCCCCAACCCCTTGACCCGGAACTGGAAGGCAGTGATCGGGCTCTTGCCCACCGGCGCGCAAAGCGCCCGTTCGAGACGCGCGGGAAAATCCCCGCCCACTTCAAGTGGAGAGATCAGGTAAAGCTGGCAGCGGGTGACTGTATTGGACATGGCGCGCCCTTACCGCCCCGCCCGCCTGCCGCCAAGTCTATTGTCCGGCGATCGAGGCGTCGTAGATTTCATCTATTGCTACGCCCAATGCTGCGTCGAATTCCGCATCATCCATCGTCACCCGCAAATCTGACAGCAATGCGCGGCTGAAACTGGCGATCATGCCGGCGTTCCTGGCCAGTTTCTCGCAAGCTTCCGCCCGGCTGAAGCCGCCCGACAGGGCAACCACGCGCAGCACCTTGGGATGATCGACGAGCGGTTTGTAAAGGTTCGCCTCCACTGGCAGGGACAGCTTCAGCATGACCTGTTCGCCACCAGGCAGCGAATCGAGTGCCTTAAGAATTTCACTGAGCAGGATCGCTTCGGATTGTGCGCGGTCGGCGGCCTGGATGTTCACTTCGGGTTCGATTATGGGCATCAATCCGTGGGACAGGATCTGGCGCCCGACTTCGAATTGCTGTTTGGCTATGGCCGCGATCCCGGCAGCATTGGCTGACTGGATGACCGAGCGCATTTTCGTGCCGAAGATTCCGGCGGCCTTGCCCTTTTCCAGCATTGCACCAAGCGCCGGGTCAGGCTTCATCAGTTGGACGCCGCTGGCTTCTTCCTGCAGGCCCTTGTCCACTTTCAGGAATGGCACGATCCCGCGCGATTTCAGCTTGTCCGGCACCGAAGTGCCATCGGCCACGCAGCCATCCATAGTTTTTTCAAACAGGATCGCGCCCAGTATCTTGTCGGCATTGAAACTGGGCGAATTTATGATGCGGCAACGCATCTCGTGGATCTTGGCGAACATCTCTTCATCGCCGGACCATTCGCTGTCATCGACACCGTACCCGCGCAGTGCCTTGGGGGTCGATCCGCCACTTTGGTCGAGCGCGGCGATAAAACCGTGTCCATTGGCGATTTTGGCGGCCATTTCCTGCGATTGCATTGATCGAATCCCCGTGACGTGCATACGAATGCGTAACCGGGCCTTAGCCACCACTTTGCTGCGCTGCAACCATCCCAAAATCAGCGGTGCGTGATCCTGCGGATAATTCCGTTGAAGCTGAGGACCGGTGTCCCATCGGCACACACTTTCCCCACGACATAGATGGTTTTGCCGCCCGCGCGGACAATCTCGCCGCGTGCTTCGATCAATTGGCCTTCGCGCGCCGGATCAAGAAAATCGCCCGCCAGATGCATGGTTACGCCGTGGCCCCCGTCAAGCGCGGAACCGGCAATGCTGAACAGGGCGGAATCGGCGAAGGTCATCAGGCACCCCCCATGCATGAAGCCCGCGCCGTTCATGTGGCGCGCTTCGGCGCGGAAGGCGCAGACGACTTCGGCATCTTCGTCGATCTTTTCATAAAAGGGTCCGGCGCGCTGTTCGAAGGCATCGCTCTGCCAGGTAGACCATCCGGCCCATTCGCCTTCGCTGAGCGCGACCAGTCCGCCGCCCCCGCCAACAGCTTCATTCTCGCTCATGCGCGCCCCACGTTCATTGGCGAAGGGCCGCAACCCCGGGCAATTCCTTACCTTCCATCCATTCGAGGAAAGCGCCCCCAGCGGTTGAAACATAGGTGAAATCCCCAGCCACCCCGGCGTGGTTAAGCGCCGCGACGGTATCACCGCCGCCAGCCACGGACACCAGCGATCCTTCGCTGGTCAGCGCCGCCGCAGTGCGAGCCAGGGCCACGGTTGCTGCGTCAAATGGTTCGATTTCGAATGCCCCCATCGGGCCATTCCAAACCAGCGTACGGCAGGTCTTGAGCACATCGGCCAGCGCCTCGACCGCCTGGGGGCCGACATCGAGGATCATCTCGTCAGCGGCAACTTCGTGAACATTGCAGGTCCTAAGACTGGGCGGATTGGCGGCAAATTCTTTCGCGACCACCACGTCATAGGGCAGATGCACCGTGCAGCCAGCATGGTCGGCGGCATCGAGAATGGCATTGGCGGTATCGGTCAGATCATGCTCGCACAGCGATTTTCCGACATCCACGCCGCGGGCGGCAAGGAATGTGTTGGCCATCCCGCCGCCGATGATCAGGTGATCGACCTGGCCAACCAGATGTTCCAGCACCGCCAGTTTCGATGACACCTTGGCTCCGCCGACCACAGCGGCCACCGGATGTTCCGGATTGCCCAGCGCGGCGTCGAGCGCCTTCAGCTCCCTCTCCATCGCCCGCCCGGCATAGGCTGGCAGCAGTCTCGCCAGCCTTTCCGTGCTGGCATGGGCGCGGTGCGCGGCGGAGAACGCGTCATTCACGAAGATGTCGCCCTGGGCGGCGATCGCGGCGGCAAATTCCGGGTCATTGGCTTCCTCGCCCGCCCAGAACCGGGTGTTCTCCAGCATTCCAATATCGCCATTGCGCAGGATACCGATGCTTTGCACGACCACCGGCCCGGCCACTTCGGGGATGAACATCACTTCGCGGCCCAGCACATCTTCCACCGCATCCAGCGTCATGCTGACCGACATGGTCGAATTACGCTGGCCCTTGGGACGCCCGAAATGGGCCAGCAACAGCACTTTGGCTCCCGCATCGGCCAGTTCGAGGATCGTCGGCGCAGAGGCCTGGATGCGGGTGGTGTCGGTCACCGACCCGCCGTCCATCGGCATGTTCAGGTCAACCCGAACCAGCGCAACCTTGCCGGTAACGTCACCCAGATCATCGAGTGTCTTGAAGGCGCTCATCAGCAGATCCTCAGATCAGGCCGGCCATCACGCCTGCGGTGTCGATCATCCGGTTGGAGAAGCCCCATTCGTTGTCATACCATGACACCACACGGGCAAGCTTTCCTTCCATCACCGATGTTTCCAGACTGTCAACGGTAGAACTGGCCGGGAAGTGGTTGAAATCACTGCTGACCAGCGGTTGATCGGTATAACAGAGAATCCCCTTCATCGCCCCTTCCGAGGCAGCTTTCAGGGCGTTGTTGAGTTCCTCGACCGAAGTATCACGCCCGGGCGTGAACACGAGGTCGATCAGGCTAACGTTGGGGGTCGGAACGCGGACGGAACTGCCATCCAGCTTGCCGTTAAGTTCCGGCAGAACCAGCCCGACCGCGCGGGCAGCGCCCGTGGTAGTGGGTATCATGTTCTGCGCGCCGCCGCGGGCCCGGCGCATATCGCTATGCATCTGGTCGAGCATCCGCTGGTCGTTGGTGTAGCTATGGATCGTGGTCATGAAACCGCGTTCGATGCCCACGGTATCATTCAGCACCTTGGCCACCGGGGCTAGGCAATTGGTCGTGCAACTGGCGTTAGAAACAATCACGTCGGCTGACGTTAAAATGTCGTGATTTACGCCGTAAACGATTGTCGCAGATACATTTTTTGCCGGGGCAGAGATCAGTACCCGCTTGGCACCTGCATCCAGATGCGGTTGGGCGGCTTCATGCGACTGGAAGAAGCCGGTGCATTCCAGTACCAGGTCAATGCCCATTTCGGCATGTGGCAGCTTGCCCGGTTCACGTTCTGATGTCACCGCGATGCGTTTGCCATTGACGGTGATGCTGTCGCCGTCCGACGTGACTTCTCCGGGGAAGCGACCATGGGTCGAATCATATTGGAACAGCAGCGCATTGGCCCGTGCATCGGCAAGATCATTGATCGCAACCAGATCAAGATCGTGATCGTCGCGCTCCATGATTGCCCGTGCGACGAGCCGACCGATACGTCCGAAACCGTTGATTGCAACCTTAGTTGCCATGTCAAGTACTCCTGATTAACCGTTGATCTTATTAACTATCTGCGGAACGATCGCCTTGGCGGTGAGACCGAAGCGTTCGAATAGATCTTCTGCCGGGGCGGATGCGCCGAACCGGTCCAGGCCGATATTCAGCCCGTTCGACGTTGTATAGCGTTCCCACCCCATCGTCACCCCGGCCTCTATCGAAACCCGAAGTATCTCCGCCGGGCTGCCGTCAGGCAGTAAATCCGCCTTGTAGGCAGCATCCTGTGCATCGAACAATTCGGCACATGGCATGGAGATGACGTCAGCACCGATGCCCTGTGCTTCTAGCTCGTCGGCAACTTCCATCGCCAATTGCACTTCGGAGCCGGTAGCGATCAAGATGGCCTTGCGCGCGGCCGTGGCGGCGCGAAGTCGGTACGCCCCCCGCGCGCTCTTGTTGGAACTGGCGGTCCAATCCCCGTCCCCTTCCCCGCGCACGGGCTTCAAATTCTGGCGGGACAGCGCCAATACCGAAGGCGTATTCGGTGTTTGCAGAGCCAGTGCCCAGCATTCCGCCGTTTCGATGGCATCGGCAGGACGGTACACGTTCAGGTTCGGGATCAGGCGCAGGCTCATCACCTGTTCGACTGGCTGATGGGTCGGGCCATCTTCACCCAGACCGATGGAATCGTGGGTCATCACATAGACCACGCCGATCCGCTGCAACGCCGACATGCGGATGGCATTGCGGCAGTAATCGCTGAAAATCAGGAAGGTACCACCATAGGGCACAATGCCGCCATGCAGCATCATCCCGTTCATCGCCGCCGCCATGCCAAACTCGCGAATGCCGTAATAGAGATAGCGGCCGGAATAATCCTCCGCCGTGAACGGACCTGTCGATGGCGTCTTGGTGTTGTTCGATCCGGTCAGATCCGCCGAACCGCCAATCAGCTGAGGCAGTTTCGCGGTCAATGGGCCAAGTGCCATTTCGGAAGCCTTGCGGGATGCGACGTTCTTCGGCTCTGCCGCCAGTGCGGCAATATGTTCTTCCAGCGCAGGTGCAGCCAGATCGGCCACGCCCATCATCCAGTTTTCGAATTTGGCCCGGATATCCACATCGCCTTCAAGCCGCTGACGCCACTCACCATGCGCCGCCTTGCCGCGATCGCCAGTGGAGCGCCAATCCGCCAGGATGGCGGCCGGAACTTCGAACGGGGCCGCATCCCAGCCCAGCACCTCGCGCGCGGCGGAGATTTCATCCGCGCCCAGTGGCGCGCCGTGGGTGGCGGACGTGCCCTGCTTGTTCGGGGCGCCCTTGCCGATTACGGTCTTGCACGCGACCAGTGAAGGCCGCTCATCGGCAATCGCTTCGTCGATCGCGCGGCGGATGTCGCCGAAATCGTGGCCATCACAGCTGACGACATGCCATCCGGTTGCGCGGTAGCGGGCGGGAATATCCTCGCTCGTCGAAAGATTCGTCGTACCGTCGATGGTGATGTTGTTATCATCCCACAGCACGATCATCTGGCCCAGCTTCAGGTGGCCAGCCAGCCCGATCGCCTCGTGGTTGATGCCTTCCATCAAACAACCATCGCCCGCGACCACCCAGGTGCGGTGATCGACCAGATCATCACCGAACTGCGTATTCAGATGCCTTTCTGCAATCGCCATGCCGACAGCCATCGCCAACCCTTGGCCCAGCGGGCCGGTGGTGCATTCGACGCCGTCCAGCAGAAAATTTTCGGGGTGGCCCGCGCAGGGGCTGCTCAATTGGCGGAAATTGCGGATGTCCTCCATCGTCGGGCGGGCATAGCCGGACAGATGCAGCAACGAATAGATCAGCATCGACCCATGACCGGCTGACAGGACGAACCGGTCGCGGTCGGGCCATTTCGGATCGGCGGGATCGAACTTGATGTAATCCGACCACAGCACCGCTGCGACATCGGCCATCCCCATCGGCATGCCGGGATGCCCCGAATTGGCCGCCTGCACCGCGTCCATGGAAAGTGCGCGTATGGCATTGGCCATTGGTGCAAGGCGAGACGGATCGAGGCTCATGGTCAGGCTCCTGATAGACCGGCGGGAAAGGCGCCGACATCGGCCCGGACAGGGGCCAATCGCCAGATCGGCGGGGCGCATGACGCTTCTGTCGATTCGCCCCTTGAACCAGCGCGCGAACCCTTCGCGGACCGCCGCCGCAAGGTCAAGGACAGGTCCGACTGCCATCCCCATTTTGACCCAATTTTCGCCCCAATTTGGTCCAAAACTTTACCTTTAGTGCCAACAGTTTTGGTTTCCGCAGGTTCGTTATCAACAGGGCAATGCAACCTTTTGCCTAAAAACGGAACTTGGAGTAAATTGCGCGGCATGAGCGAACACCGGATCGAACAGGCTGTCAGGCGGATTGAAGCCGCGCTGGGGCGTATCGCCGATCTTGCGGAACGGATAAATCCGGCCCCGCCATCGGTATCGGGCCTGGTCGAGAAACACGAAGCCCTGCGTGAAACTGTTTCCAACAGTCTGAAAGAGCTGGATGATCTTCTCGAAAGGATGGAAAAGTGAGCGAGGTCACACTGGCCATCGGCGGGCGCCGATATACCGTTGCCTGTGCCGAGGGCGAGGAAGCGCACATCATGAAACTGGGCGAGTCGATTGACGCCAAGCTGCAGCAGATGGGCAAGCTGACGGTGCCGGATTCGCAAATCATGTTGTTTGCCGCGTTGCTGCTGGCCGACGAATTGCACGAGGCGAAGGCGGCCGCGGCTGCGCCACTGGACGCCCAGCACAGCTTTACCGAGGAGCGCGAGGCCCTGACCAGGCGGATCGAGGAATTGTCCGCAGCACAAGCCGCTTCATCCACTGCCAACCCGTTGACCGATGATCCAGATCTCGCCCCTGCGCTTGAGAGATTTGCCGAATTGCTCGAAAATTGTGCGGATAAGCTTGAGACCAAGGCTGCAAGCGACTAGATAGGTGGTGGCGGAGCTGCCCGGCACGAGCCGACGAACATCCCTGAGGCTATAAGCATTCCTAGGGAGCTGTCCCTGCCCGAAGTAACGTTTCGCACGGGGCTTCGGATCATATGGCGCCCACCTGACGTTTTCGCGTCAGAGGATCTCCAGGCAAGACCACGGTGGTTCCGCCACACCACATCATGCGAGACGCAATTTTGAACAGCAAACAAAGTCTGCGCCGCAATTTTCGCACCGCCCGGCGGGAATATGTTTCCGGCCTGCCGGAAACCATCCGCGCCCTGCTGTTCAAACGACCGCCTGCTCCATTGATGGATTTGGTCCCTGCTGATGCGGTGATCGGCCTGTACCACACCGCAGAAACCGAAGCGCCCGCGAGCAACTATGCGCGGTTTTTCTTCGAAGCCGGCCACCGGATCGCCTTGCCCCGGATTACCGGCGCGGAAGGCATGATGGAATTTCACAGCCATTCAGACCCGTTCGGCGAAAGCGATCTTGAGGCCGGGCCGCATGGCTTAATGCAACCGGGCAATGATGCTGATGTTGTGACCCCGGATGTGGTGTTCGTGCCGCTGCTGGCCTTTACCGAAGATGGCGGCAGGCTGGGGCAAGGCGGCGGTTTCTATGATCGCTGGCTGGCCGCCCACCCGCACGTGCAGGCCATCGGCCTGGCGTGGGACATGCAATTGGCGGAAGATCTTCCGGTGCAACCCCACGATGTACCGCTGAACGCGGTTGTCACCCCGACCCGAATATATGGACCCTACAATGCGCGATAAACCAACCTGGCGGATACCGGTAGGCATCCTTGGCCTGCTGACAGCCCTGACCATCTATGCGTTGGGCGTAATGTGGGCGAGCCAATGGATCGGCGGATTGCACGTGGCGCTGCAAACGGTGATTTACCTGGTGCTGGGCGTTGCATGGCTGCTGCCGCTACGCAATTTCCTGATCTGGATGGAGACCGGCCGCTGGGGCTGACCTCGCGTGCCTGAACTGGCGGCGCGATTCCAGCGCAGGGCCAAGAACATTTCGATCTGAAATGAAGCGCCCCAATGGCGCGAGTGACGAGACTTGAACTCGCGACCTCCGGCGTGACAGGCCGGCGCTCTAACCAACTGAGCTACACCCGCATAACGGTCTGGACCGCTTGGGAAGCAGGCAACTAGGCGAGAGCGGTGATG
>JAGXGU010000134.1 GCA_024636575.1 Altererythrobacter sp. | reverse complement strand
GGATAGCCTCGGCAGAAATGGCGGTGAAATCTTCGCGCCATTCGTCGTGCGGAAAGGTCTCATAGGTCCTGAACAGCACTCGGTCCGCGCTCTCAATTGCGGGTAAGTCGCCCACCGCGATGGCGCCCGAAATTTCGCGCGCGTCCACCACCAGGCATTCGCCGATATACGGATCAAGCTCGACCGAGGCGATATCGGGCGCATCGTTCCCGTAATGCAGCGGCGCATCGCCGTGGGTGCCCGAATGCGTGCTCATGACCATCCGTGCGACATTGACCGGTGATCCCGCCGCCATGTCCCAGGTTCGCTCAAACTCGAATTCGGTGTCGCCGGGCCAGACCGGCAGGCCGGGGCGCAAGGTCTGTGAGATATCCCAGATCCTGCGGGAAGATTTCCAGCTGCTCATATCGCCGTCCGGACCGACAGCAACTCGGGGAAGAACACCTGTTTCAGGACTCCTTCCAGATAGGCCACACCGGCAGTCCCGCCCGTACCGCGTTTGAAGCCGATGATCCGTTCGACGGTTTTCAGATGTCCGAACCGCCAACGTTGGAAATGGTATTCCAGATCGACCAGCTTTTCCGCGAGCTCGTACAGGTCCCAATGTTCCTGCGGGGTGCGGTAGATTTGCGCCCAGGCCGCCTCGACTTCTGCGGAGGCAATCCAAGGAGCACTTCGATCGCGGGACAAAATGGCTTCCGGAATGGCAAAGCCGCGCCGCGCCAACAGGCCGACCGCCTCGTCATACAAGCTTGGCCTGTGCAGTTCTGCGCGCAGCATGTCCGCGACTTCGGGCGTTGCCTCATGCATCGTCACCATATCCGCATTGCGCCCGCCAAGCAGGAATTCCATCAACCGGTATTGCGCCGATTGAAACCCGGAAGAGGTGCCAAGATGCGGTCGCAAAAGGGAATATTCGTGCGGGGTCATGGTCGAAAGCACTTCCCAGCTGTCGATCAGCTGGTTCTGTGCCCGCGCCACTCTGGACAGCATCTTGAAGGCAGGCCGCAGCGTATCCGCGATGATGTGGGTCCGCGCCGCCTGCAATTCATGCAGGCACAGCTTGAGCCACAATTCGCTGCTCTGATGGACGATGATGAACAGCATCTCGTCATGCGCGGCAGAGGATGGGTGCTGCGCCGACAATATGCGGTTCAGGTCGAGATATCCGGAATAGGTTACGTCACGGGCCATAGGCCGCCCTATAAGGATACCGGGCGAGTAAAGAAACTATCCTTCGATCGTGCGCGATGCCGGGTGGTGTTTATCGAGGTGCTTCTTGACGATCCTGAGGTTGCGCGTGTTGGACCGGAACAACAGATCGAACGCATCCCCGGCAACCGGGATCGCGCCCACTGCGGTATCGAAAGCGATATTGCCCGCCATGCGCCACAGCTTCCATTTCGGCAGGCCGATATTCTTCGCTTCCCATACCAGATACGCGCCCATCGCGGCGGTAACCAGATCGCCGACCACCGGCACCAGGCCGACAATCGAATCCAGTCCGATCGGATAATTGACCCCGGGGATGGTGAAGCTGCGTTCCAGCAATTTCTCCATCGCTTCGATCCGCTTGCGAACCGCAACAGGATCATTGCCAATGGGCATTTCAAACGCCATTTTCCGCGCTTGAATCTTGTCCGGCTTTATCGGTTCGGCCATGCTATTCTCCTTGCGCCCTAAATGGGGCGGAGGGCGAGCGGGAACAAGGGATGCAGGCCCCAGCGGTTTTCGGAAAAGCCATCCACCCCGCCGCGAACCAGAGACCAGCGAATCGGCGCACCGATCGGGATATAGACATTGCTGGCCATCAACTTGGCTTCGGCTTCGGCCAGCAGGGCCGCAGTCGCGGACGCATCGGAAGTGCGCCCGGCCTGGCGCAGCAGCACGTCGGCTTCGGGGGAACAGAGCCCCCGCAACAGCGTGCAATTGAACTGGTTCAGGAACCAACGCACATCGGCATAGCGGGCAAGCCTGTCCACCAGCCGAAAATCGGGCGCGGCATTTCCGCTCGCCTGTTCCAGTGTCAGCCCCACAACCGCCAGATCTTCGGCCAATTCGCGCAGCAAAATGTCCGATCCTGGCCCCGGAGGCATGGCAATGGTGAGAGTGCGGGAAAAGCCCTTGCTGCCCGCCGCTGCCGCTATCCTACGGGCGGATTCTGCTTGCCGTTGCTCCAGCGACATTCCTGACCACCGTTCGCTCACGCCGCCTTGATCGCCGGGCAGGTCCGGGGCGGTGATCCGGGTGGTTGGCACCCAGCCGCCGATATTGAACGGTTCCAGCAAATTCGGGCGATCGATGGCCATGGCAATCGCTTCGCGGCCGGATGCCGTTGCCAATATTCCGCGCTCCCCAACCACTTGCAGGCCCAGCAGGCCCAGCGCCGCATCCAGCCGGACGGTTCCGCGCGACAAGGCACCTGTATCGGCCAGCGGCATGCTGGCCAGCGTGCCATTGAATACAGCATCGACCGCACCGGTATCAAATGCCGCAACCGCCTGTTTGGCCGCAAGCGCCTGCACCCGCACCGTGCGGGTGCGCGATTCCCAGTCTTCTTCTGCCGGCAGGCCGCGCAGTTCCGGCGGAATTGGATCGAGTACGGCGATATCGCCCTGACGGGTTAGTTTCATCGGCCCGACACCCTGACCTTTACGCCTCAGTCCGAGTTCCGGCTGAGCCAGCAATTGCAGGAATTCCGGCATCGGGCTTTCCAGGCGCACTTCGACCACTCTGCCCGTCATCGCGCGAATTTCTGCGATCTTGACCAGATCTAGACCCAGTGATGTCCCGCGCACCGACTGGATATTACGGCGCAGCGCATCACGAACGCTGTTGCTGGTGAGCGCGGTGCCGTCTGCCCATTCGGCATTTCGCAAGCGAAAAATATAGCTGAGGCCATCTTCGGTTACGATCCAGCGCTCAGCCAGCGCGGGCACGACTTCGCCAGCCTGATTGAGCGAGACCAATCCTTCGGCCGTGGCGGACCGGATTTGCTGCCCGGCTGGGGCCAATCTCTGGCCGTTCTCGAACAATTCTCCGCTAGTGCCAATAAAAGCTACGTCGACCTCGGTGTCATGCCCACCGGAACCACACGCCGCCAGCAAAAAGGATGCAGCCAGACACACGGCAAGATGGAAACGAGAAGTCATCGGGTCCCCGCCTAGCAGCTTGTGGCCGCCTGGTCAGGGCCGATTCTGCCTATCCGGCAAAACCAGGACGATTTTATTGCGTAATCAGAGGTTGCGCAGCTTGCCCGGTTGGCCGGTCTGACCGCCGAACCTGGCGGTATGCGATCGCACGAACTGCCGATGTGCACCGCTAACCGATTGATCGCTATCCAAAGGCGCACGGACAAGCTTGGGGTTAATTTCCAGATCGAAAGCGATTCCGAAACGATTTTCCTGGACCCACGCCACGCAGCCATCGATCCAGCCGATATTGCGCAGGGATATCTTCAGCCGGTTACCAGGCACGACCGGAACGGCGCCTTCGGCCATCATGCCGCCGGCGGAAAGATTGCGCACCTTTACCCGGAATTCCGAGGCGGACCCTTCCAGTCGGATCTCAGCCAGCAGAAACAGGCTGTCACGGGATATGTTCCGGGTGTCGACAACGGACATCTGCGTTATCAAGCCTTTCGATCGTATTGTTTTCTTTGTCCCCGGAATTAAATCGGGAAACGCGCTATCGAACTCGACTACCAGTGATTGGCTAATGAAGCTTTAAGGGCGATTGCCAAACGACCGACTATTTTTCGAAGGCTTTCGACCGGCTCAATCGTCGCGCGAGATTTTCTCGCGTCGCTCATGCGCTTCCTGCGCCTCAACGGTCATCGTCGCAACGGGGCGGGCAATCAGCCTTTTCAATCCGATTGGGTCCCCGGTAACTTCGCAATATCCGTATTCGCCTTCGTCCAGACGGCGCAGTGCGGCGTCGATCTTCGCGATGAGTTTGCGCTGGCGATCACGCGTGCGCAATTCGATGCTCCAGTCGGTCTCGCTGGAAGCTCGGTCGTTCATATCGGCTTCGCGGATCGGGCCATCCTGCAAGGATTGCAAGGTGACGCTGGAAGCAGTGTGAATCGAACGTTTCCATTCGAGCAGCAGCATGCGGAAGTAATTCTGCTGCGCTTCGCCCATATAGGGTTCGTCATCGCCAGGCATATAATCATGCGCGATCGATTTCTTCGCTTTTTCGAAGATTTCTTTTTCGTCGGTTGCAGAAGTGGCCATCTGGTCCTCTCAAACCTTAAAAAACACGATAAATACTGTTCCTTGAGCATGTCCCGGACTTTTCCGGTGGCCCAGGCTCGCCCGGTTGCGGGGCCTATAGGCGGCGGCGTTTACGCATACAAGCGGCAATACACAGTCAGGGCTCAAACAAGGAGAAATTGAGTGCACCCGAACAGACAAATGGCCCCGGCGACACAATTTTTTCGGCCAGCGTTAACCAATTGTTGACCATGATGGGCCGAGGATTCTCTCATCGACGGCAAGGGGGCCGCTGAAAACGGGGATTACACATGACACTGACCATCATCAACCAGACCGATGCCACGCCTGCGGATGGCGAAGCAGCCGATTTACTGGTCGCCAATTGCCTGGCCGCTGCCGCGAACGGCGACATCTGCGCCTATTACAATCTCGGCGTTGCCTTTTCGACCGGTAGTCACGGCGTGGGCTGCGATCTGATCGAGGCTCATAAATGGTTCAATCTTGCCGCCGTTCAAGGTCATGAAGAAGCATCCTGGTGCCGCGCCGATGTGTCCGATGAAATGACCGCCCGCGAAATCGCCGAGGCACAGCGCCGTGCCCGTGAATGGCTGAATGCCGGTGCACGAAAAACCGCCTGAACGCACGGCTTGCGAATTTACGCGCAGCCTACACTTTCCTGAACGGCGTCCTTTCACCCAGGAACATCTGGTCTGACGCGACGCCGCGGCGTTCCCGCTCAAGGTAGTCCGACACCGCAGCGCGAAATCCCGGATCGGCGATCCAATGCGCCGACCAGGTCTTGACCGGTTCATAACCGCGAGCAAGTTTGTGCGGGCCCTGCGCCCCGGCCTCCACCCGCGATAATCCGCGCGCAATCGCGGCGTCGATCGCCTGATAATAACACAGTTCGAAATGCAGGAATGGCCGTTCCTCCCGGCATCCCCAATACCGCCCATACAGGGCGCTTCCGCCGATGAAGTTGAGCGCGCCGGCAATCGGCATGTCTCCGTCATACGCCAGCATCAGCAAAATGCGGTCCCTCATCCGTTCGCCCAGCAAGGTGAAGGCTTCGCGCGTCAGATAGGGTGCGCCCCATTTGCGGGATCCGGTATCCTGATAGAACATCCAGAATGCATCCCAATGGGCCTCGGTAATCTCGCGGCCGACGAGATGGCGAAATGTCACCCCCTGCGCGGCTGCGGCGCGCTCCTTGCGGATCGCCTTGCGCTTGCGAGAGGCGAGCGCAGCCAAGAAATCATCGAATGTCCGGTAATCACGATTGGCCCAATGGAACTGGATGTCATTACGCAGCAGCCAGCCCGCCTCTTTGAATATTTCCAGTTGTCCGGGTTCGATAAAGGTCGCGTGGGCGGAAGAGAAATTGTTGCTGGTGCATAATTGTTCGGCCGCGCGCAGCAGCGGCACGCCGTACGCCGCATGATTGGTCAGCACGCGGGGGCCGGTGGCCGGGGTGAACGGCGCGGCGATCTGCAATTTCGGATAATAGCTGCCCCCTGCGCGGTGCCAGGCATCGGCCCAGGCATGATCGAACACATATTCGCCCTGGCTGTGGCCCTTGGCGTAAGATGGCAAGGCGCCCAGCAGCATGCCGCCAGCATCTTCGAGCACGATCGGAGCCGGATCCCAGCCTGTACCAGGCCCGACACTGCCGGAATCTTCCAATGCGGTCAGAAAATCATGGCTTACGAACGGATTGTCGCTGCCAGCCAACCGGTCCCAATCGCCGCGATCAATTGCACCGACGCTGGCGGTTACACGGGCCATCAGCGCACCTTCGGTCACACCTGAAGCCCTACTTCCGGGGCAGCCCCTTCAATCCCTTCGCCTTCGGCTATGGCGGCATCGGCATGGCAGGCAACCCGGTCCCGGTGGATCGCGGATCGAACGGTCCAGCTCAGCATTGGCAGGCCGCGTCGGCGCTGGGCTGCGGCAAAGGTGCTGGGCAAATCGCGAATATCATAGGCGAGGAAATCGGGCTTTGCGATCCACATGGCGCTGTGCCGCCGCCACCGACCAACCAGCGATCTGGCGTTTTCCTCTGTCACTACCAACCCGCGAACCGTGTTGAGCGAATGGCGCGCGAACCAGCGCGACACAAGCGGATCGAAGCTCATGACAGCATGATGGCCGCGATACCCCTCCAGCGCGCGGTGAACCGCCAGACACAGTGGCCGGACGCGGCGATCGCGCCGGCTCTTGATTTCGATCAGCACCGGAACCTGGCCTGCCACCTGATCGAGAAACCGTTCAAGCGACTGGATATGATCGCCATTGCCGGACAGCGTGATTTTCTCGATATCCTCCGCGCTACGGTCAGCAATCGGCCCGGTTTCCCCCGTCAGACGGTCGAATTCCCAATCATGGAACACCACCGCGCGCCCATCCAGGCTGCGCTGGACATCGCATTCGATGCCCAACCCGGCGGCGATGGCAGCAGCAAATGCGGCAGGGCTGTTTTCCGGTACATTGCTTCCATGCAACCCTCTGTGCGCATAGGTCCATTCGCCCATCCAGCCGACCCGCTTGGCCGGCGGGGCCGGGGCACGCCAGCGATCAATCGGCGTGAAGAGCAATGATCGCATCCACTTCCACAGCGGCGCCCAGCGGCAACACCGGCACGCCGACAGCCGCCCGGGAATGGCGGCCAATTTCGCCGAAAACCTCAACCATCAATTCCGATGCCCCATTGGCAATTTTCGGCTGATCGGTGAAATCGGCAGTCGAACTGACGAAGGCCCCCAGCTTTACAATTCGGGCCACCCGGTCGAGCGAAATTTCGGCCGCGCGCAATTGCGCCAGGATCATCAGGCCGCATGCTCTGGCCGCCGCCATGCCATCTTCCAGTGAGACATCTTCGCCCAGCCGCCCGGTCACCAGTTTGCCATCCACGAAGGGAAGCTGGCCTGAAACATAGGCCATGCCGCCATGCACCACGACCGGCACATAGCTGGCCACCGGGGCGGCGGCGGCGGGCAGGACGATTCCCAGCTGGGCCAGTTTAGCTTCAGCACTCATATTGCATTCTCCTGTTCCAAGGGTTCGCGATGGAGCCGGGCCAGCAGCCACGGGGTCGCTTCTGCCCAGTTATCGATCCGGGCATGGGCATCGCCTGCCTCATGCGCACATTCGATATGCGGTGACAGCAATGGTTCCCCGCACAGATGCAGCCTCACCACATCGGGCACAATGTCAGCGGCGGATTTGTGATGCTGCGGCAAATCATCGATGAAGATCGCGCGGCTCGGCCTGTATTCCTCGAGAATCGCAGCCAGAGCCGGTCCTTTCGGCCCCTGATTGGTGAACACCCGCGCATGAATTCCGTGATCGGCCAATTGACGGGTGCGGCGTTCCTGCCGCTCGTCGTTCAGATTGGTCAGAATTACCACATCGGCATGTTCTGCGATGGCATTGATCCCTGCAATCGCGCCATCAATCGGCAATTGACGGTCCATTTCCGTATCGAAGAAGCCGCCAAGCAGCCGCCAGATATCGCGTTCCTCCACTGGTTCTCCGGTGGAATTCCAGCGCATGGCATTGGCGAAATTATTGCCTTCCATTTTGAAGGTCACCCCGTGGCTTTCGCCGAGCCAGTCGCGGAAATGCGCGACCATATGCAGCAGCACTTCGTCGCAATCGGAAATAATCAGCGGGCGGGTCATAAGGGAAATCTCATCCAGACAGATTTTCATGGGCGGCGATCAAGGCCGCAGGCGTAACATTCAGGGCATCAGCGGCCAGAACCAGGTCGGGTTCGTGATTCGCCAGAAACTCCAGCACCGCTGCCATGACCGGCCGATCGGTGAGGTTATTGCGCAACACTTCTGGCGTCAGTCCGGTCAGCGACAGCAGCCGTTCGGCCCGGGATTGATCGCTCAGCACCCACGCCAGCGCCGACAGGGCCAGCGATTCAGGATCGCCTGGTACATGCGATGAATGTTGATGGTCTTTCGCGATTGTCAATGTCCTGTGGAAAGAATACAAAGTGGTCAGGCAAAAATAGGGGGCGGCTTCTGGTTGAGGTGGCAAATGCAACAGGGGCAACAGCTCAGTCAGTGGCAAAGAGAGTCCTCGTTGTCGAGGATAACGATCTAAACCGGAAATTGTTTTGCGATGTTCTGAAGGCATCGGGATTTGCGGTGGAGCCCTGTGCGGATGGCGAACTGGCGTTGAATGCAGCACGTGCATTTGATCCTGACCTGGTGATCATGGACATTCAATTGCCGAATATTTCCGGCATGGAATTGATCGGTCAATTAAAACGTGACCTTGCCCTTTCTCGAATTCCGGTGCTGGCGGTGACAGCCTATGCCGGCAAGGGGGACGAAGACAAGATCCGCGATGTCGGTGCCGAAGGCTATCTGTCCAAGCCGGTTTCCATCGGACCCTTCATGCGCGTGGTGATGGGTTTGCTAGATCCCAAGCCAGCCGAATTTATCGCGACTGCGTGAATTCCAGCGCAAACATAAGCAGCGTCACGAACAACCCCACGATGAAAATCCGGTAAGCCAGCGCCAGGAAACGATATTTCCGGCGCTGCAACACGCAGCCGTTTTGATAGAGGTCATGCATCATCGTGCGCAGGACAGTTTCGTCAGCGGTCATGTCTTCCAGCAGGCTTTCCGCCCATTCGGATTCCTTGATCGCGGTGAAATGGCCGAAGAACAGCCGGTTGGGTTTGAAATCGTGATTGGCCTTGGTCGAAACCGGCGTGCCGATCGACGGCACTACCGCAATCACCGCGCAAACCGAACTCAGGAACGAAAACAGCGCCAGCAGCACCAGCGAATTGGGCATTTCGCCGGTCAGCGAACGGCTGATCGACAGCGAAAATACCAGGAAGGTCGCCCCCATCAGGATCGAGGCTTTCTGGTCCGCCATTTGCGACAGGGTCAGCGTGTTGATCTGCGCCGTGCGGATCATATGGATCGCGTTTTCGGAAAAAACCCGCAGCGGCCTCGCCTGTTCGATTGACGATTCGGCAGGCGGCGCGGCGCTATCGGTCACTGTCGGATTCAACTTTTCCGGTTCAGAATCCATCCCTTTCGCCCCCTGCCAAGCAGCCTAAGTTCGAGCACCAGGGACTTGCCAGCACCGCTTGCCCTTGACAAGCAGTCATACAAACCGCTTTTCCGCCGTAATTGCGTGGCAGTGGGCCGCAAAACCGCAATTGCACAACTTGATAGATTGGAAATACCCGCATGGACCGTGCCGCAGTCGACAGCTCCATCCGCTCGCTGATCGAGCCTTTCAACAAGAAAGAGGTCGCGATCGAGGAAAGCACCACCTTTGCCGGCGATCTTGAATTCGACAGTTTGACGGTGATGGATTTCGTCGCCGTGATCGAAGATGAATTCGACATCATCATCACCATGAACCAGCAGGCCGATATCGAAAATTTTGGCCAGCTGGTCGATGCCGTCAACAATTTGCAGAATTGATCATGAACGAAGTTACCACTCCGCCAAGCGCCGATGGCGCTGCTGTGCCGGCCGCTGCAACCGATCTGTTCAGCAAATTCGATCCGCTCATCCAGCAGCGCGAACAATTGCTAGCCGCCGGGATGGAAGACCCCTTCAGCCTGGTGATGGAGAAGGTCCTTTCGCCCACCCGCGCGGTGTGCAACGGCCGAGATACCATCCTGCTGGGCACCTATAATTACATGGGCATGACGTTCGACCCCGATGTGGTGGAGGCAGGCAGGCAGGCCATGTCCGATTTCGGGGCCGGTACCACGGGCAGCCGGGTTCTCAACGGAACGTTTCAGGGCCACCGCGAATGCGAGGATGCGCTGCGCGAATTCTACGACATGGATCATGCAATGGTCTTCTCCACCGGCTATCAGGCCAATCTGGGGATCATCAGCACAATCGCGGGCAAGGGCGATTACATCATCCTCGACATCGATAGCCATGCCAGCATCTGGGATGGCTGCGCGATGGGCAATGCCGAAGTCGTGCCG